>JAYKIT010000001.1:0-22906 GCA_035285765.1 Synechococcus sp.
CCCTGGCCAGGGCGGATGCCCGACCGGATACTGGCTTCATGGCTCCGTTGCTGATCTGATGCCCCGAACCCGCCACTGGCTCGACCCAATGGCCCGCCGGGTGCTCCAGTTCATGGGGGATCTGCCCCCTGATGCGCCCAAGCCCCAGGCAGCGCCCCAAAGCGCCGAACCCCCCAGCTGGCGCATCGATGTGAACCGCGCCAGCACTGGCGATTGGTTGCTGCTGCCCGGTTGCAGCAAGGATCAGGCCGAACTGCTGGTGCGCCTGCAACGCGGTGGGGTGCAACTCAGTGGCCCGGAGGATCTGGCCCGCCTGCTTGATCTCAGCAGCCAGCAACTGGAGTGCTGGCGCCCCCATCTGCTGTTCCGCTGGTACAGCGAACCACCGCTGCTGGAGCAACCTCCGCTGGATCTCAACCGCGCCACCGATGCCCAGCTCCAGGAACTGGGCCTGAGCGAAGCCAGGCGGCAACGGCTGCGCAGCGAACGGCGCAAAGCCCCCTTCCGCGATCTTGCTGATCTGCAGGAGCGGCTGGTGCTGCCGCCGGAGGTGGTGGAAAGCCTGATCGGGCGCACCAGCTTTGAACCCATCCAGCGCCGGCCGCGCAGCAGTCCGGAACTGCCGCGCACCGCCTGAGGTCATGCGTCAGATCAACCTGTTCAGCACCGGCAGCAGCCTGCCGTTGGAACCGGAGCTGGAGCTCGATGCCAGTGGCCTGTTGGCCTGGCAGCAGCGGGTGCTGCAGTTTCAGCAGCAGCAGCGCCAGCAGCACAGCCATGGTCAAACCAGCCTATTCAGCCCGGCCAGCAGCGCAGCGCTGCCAGAGGTTCCCGAGCCGCTGAGCCTGCCGCCCCAGCACCTGCAGTTCTGGCGTTGGCCAGAGCCCCCCAACCAAGGGGCAGCCCTCTATTTCGTGTTTGACCACAGCCTTGGCCAGGGGAACGAGCTGCTGCTCTACCTGGGCGAAACGATGCAGGCCGATCGGCGCTGGAAGGGGACCCACGACTGCAAGGACTACCTGGCCGCCTACGGCGAAACGCTGGTGCGCTGCCAGCAACGGCCTCAATTCAGCATCCGTTTCTGGTGTGATGCCCCCAGCGACACCCGCCAGCGGCGCCGGCTGGAGCAGCAGCAGATCCGCCACTGGCTGCCCCCGTTCAACAAAGAGTGCCGGCAGCGCTGGCAGACCCCGTTCCAGAATCAGCAGCACTGAGGCAACACGCCCGGTACGATCGCGCCACCTTCGGACTCGGTCGTCATGAACTTCCGCTGCAGCTCCGCTCCATTGGCGGATCTCGGCTGTGACGGCCTTGCCCTCGGGTTATTCGCCGGCACCTGGCAGACCCAGCTCGAGCAGTTGCTGCCCAGCCAAGCCAGCAGCGTGCGCGCTTTGCTCGAGCAGCGCCAGTTCAGCGCCAAGCCAGGGGAACTGGTGAGCCTCACCCTGCCGCAGGGGAACCCCAAGCTGCTGCTGATCTCCGGCTTGGGGGCTGCCGAGAGCTTCGACACCCAGTCCCTGCGCGGTAGCAGCGCCCAGCTGGTGCAGGCCAGCCGCGGCTGGCACCTGCAACGCTTGGGTCTGGCTCTGCCGCTGGAGGGTTTTGCCCCCGCCCAGGCCCTGGCCGCCGTGGTGCAGGCCAGCCGCCTGGCTCTGTTCCAAGACCTGCGCTTCCGCAGCGAAAAAGAGCCCAACGGCGATCCAGCTGAGCTCTGGCTGCAGGGGTTCAACGAAATGCTGCAGGAGCAGATCCCCCAGCACGAAGCCATCTGCGCCGGCGTGGAGCTGGCCCGCGAACTGGTGGGTGCCCCCCCCAACGTGGTGAATTCCCTCAGCCTGGAGAGCACCGCCCGCAGCCTGGCCCAGGAGTTCAACTGCGAGCTGAATGTGCTCGATGAAGCCGCCTGCCGCGCCCGCGGCATGGGGGCCTATCTGGCCGTTGCCCAGGGGGCCAGCATCCCCCCCCGCTTCCTGCATCTGGTGATTCGTCCGGAGGGACCCGTGCGCCGCCGCCTGGCGCTGATCGGCAAGGGCCTCACCTTTGATTCCGGCGGCTACAACCTCAAGGTGGGCCCGGCCCAGATTGAACTGATGAAGTTCGATATGGGCGGCTGTGGCGCTGTGCTGGGTGCTGCCCGCACCCTGGCCCAGCTGCGCCCGGCTGGCGTGGAGATCCATGTGATCAGCGCCACCACCGAAAACATGGTGAGCGGAGATGCCATCCACCCCGGCGCCATCGTGACCGCCTCCAACGGCAAAACGATCGAAATCAACAACACCGATGCCGAGGGGCGGCTCACCCTCGCCGATGCCCTGGTGTACGCCTGTGGCCTCGAGCCTGATGCCATCGTGGATCTGGCCACCCTCACCGGCGCCTGTGTGATTGCCCTGGGCGATGAAATCGCCGGGTGCTGGAGCCCCAGCGATGCCCTCGCTGGCGCACTGGATGCCGCGGCCCAGCGAGCGGGTGAAGGCCTCTGGCGGATGCCGCTGCAGCCCTCCTACAAGCAGGGGCTCAAGAGCGGCTTTGCCGACATGAAAAACACAGGTCCCCGTCCGGGTGGTTCGATCACCGCAGCCCTGTTCCTGCAGGAGTTTGTCAACGCTGAAATCCCCTGGGCCCACATCGACATCGCCGGCCCAGTGTGGAGTGAAAAGGGGCGAGGCCAGGATCCCGCCGGGGCCACCGGCTATGGCGTGCGCACCCTGGTGGAGTGGTGCCTCAGCGTTGCGGCAGAAGCGAAGGAAGGGTTAAGCCAGGGGTGATCCCTTCGCTGAGCTCCTTAGCGTGTTCCAGCCCACCGGCTCCGACCACAGCGCCTTCTGGTTCGAGGACACCCAGCCCGGCCAGTGGGATGGCGATGTGGGGCGCGCCTGCCAGGCGGCGGTGGATGAATGGAAGCGCTTCCAGCACGATGCCGATTCGATCCTGGCCGGGGTGATTGCCAACGAACCGCTGCGGCATCAGCTCAGCATTGATCTGGCCAACCACGCCTTCCCTGAGGCCTTCAGCGCCGCCTGCCGCCCCTGGCGAGCGGGCGACTGAGGAGACCCGAACCCGCTCGGTCGGTTCTCCCTGCTGCCGTGGGCCGGATGCCGGAGTCAGCGTTGGTGCAGTTGAACGAGGCCAGCGATGGCCAAGCACACAAACAACGATTGCGTGGGTTGGATGCTGGATGGCATCGGCCGGGTGGCTCTGCTGAGCCCAGCTGAAGAAGTGAGCTTGGGGCGCCAGATCCGCGCCTGGCAAGACCACCCCGATGGCCCCCAGCACGCACCAGCCAGCGTGAAGCGCCAGGGGCTACGGGCCCGCAGCCGCATGGTGCAGGCCAACCTGCGGCTGGTGGTGCATCTGGCCAAGAAGCAACGCCTGAGGGGCCTGGCCCTGGAGGACCTGGTGCAGGAGGGGGCCATCGGCCTGCAACGGGCGGCCGAGAAATACGACCCCAGCACCGGCTACCGCTTCAGCACCTACGCCTACTGGTGGATCAAGCAGGCTCTGCAACGGGCTCTCACCCAGCAGACCCCCACCGTGCGGCTGCCGTTCCGCATCAGCGAACGGCTCAGCAAGCTGCGCAGCACCAGCCAGCGCCTGAGCCAGGAGCTGGGGCGCCAGCCCAGCCGCCAGGAACTGGCGGGAGCCTTGGGCGAAAGCGAAAGCCAACTGCTGGAACTGGAACGGGCCCAGCGACTGAGCCGCGGTTGCAGCCTCGACACCCCCCTGGCCGGTGATGCCGACAACGGCAGCTTGATCGACCTGCTGGAAGATGCCCGCACCAGCCCGATGGAGGCGCTGGAAGACGACCTACGCCATGACCAACTGCAGGGGCTCGTGCAACGGGCCGGACTGAATGAGCGCGAAGCGCTCGTGCTGCAACAACGCCACGGCAGCGATGAAGCGGTGCCGCTGCAGCAGCTGGCTGAGCACTTCGGCATCAGCCGCGAGCGCACCCGGCAGCTGGAGCAGAACGCCCTGCGCAAGCTGCGCCGCTGCGCTGCCGCGTAGGTTGACACCAGTTCCCGCCCTCGGATGCCCCAATTCCCCAGGATCCGACCCAAATGGAGCTGGTACCTGCGGGCTCAGGGGGGCATCCTGCTGCTGCCGCTGGGGCTGTGTTTGTTCGGTGAAGCCGTGGTTCGCAGGGCCGCTGACCCCCCCCGGCCCTGGTTTTGGATCGGCACCCTCAGCTTGATCTGCATCAATGCCGGCGTGGGTCTGATGATTGAAAGCGGTCTGCTGCGCGGCTATCCCAAGCGGTAGCCCTAAGCCACCACAGCCTCGGCTTCAGGGCTGATGTCGTTCAACGATGCAGGCGACTGCAGCTCATGGATCTGCCAGCGCGCCCGGTCATCACAGCGTTCGAGCAAACGGTCCAGATCATCGGCAGCATGCTTAGGAGACTCGTACGGGCCGATGTAACGCGTTGCCAATCCTTCCCGTATCGTCAATAGATACATCCCATCCAGCTCATCCATAGACGCAACTTAGCCCGTGTTTGCTGAAGTTGCAGTGGGGGAGAACCACACCTTTGCACTGCGGGCACGCTCACCCCAGACGGCATCGAGCCGGGCATCGCGGCCGCAGCGCCAGCGGTAGTAGCGGTATGAAAGCGGGTTGTGCTCGGCGTAATCCTGGTGATAGTCCTCGGCAGGCCAGAAGCGCTGCAATGGCTTGATGGCCACCTTCAAACGCACATCCGAGCCAAGCTCCTGCTGCGCAGCACGCACACTCTGCTGAGCCTGCTGCTCCTGCTGGGCCCCTGAGGTGAAGATCACCGGCCGATAGGAACTGCCGCGATCACAGAACTGACCGCCGTCATCGGTGGGGTCCACGTTGCGCCAGAAGGCGCGCAGCAAGGTGGGGTAACTGATGCGTTCAGGATCAAAGCGCACCCGCACACTCTCGGCATGGCCGGTGCCGCCGGCACTCACCTGGTGATAGCTGGGATTGGCAGTGCTGCCGCCGGCATAACCGCTTTCAGCATCCAGCACACCCTCGAGGCCTTCAAGATCGTGCTCCAGGCACCAAAAGCAGCCACCAGCGAACACCGCCTCCTGGGGCGGAACAGCGGCAAAGGCCAGCGGTTGCCCAAGCAGCACCACCAGCAGCGGCAGCAGCAACCAGCGCAACGCGCGCTCAGGCAGCCGTGGGGGAAAGGGCATCAAGAATCAAACGGGCGGCACGGCGGGTGACCCCGGTGTCTCCCAGGGCAGCACGCAGGCGACGGTAGCCGTCATCCACCCGCTGCCGCGCGGCGGGATCCTGAAGCAGCGGTAGGGCCTGCTGGACCAAGGACTCCACACAGAGCTCATCCTGCAGCAATTCCGGCAGCAGGCGCTCATGGAGCACCAGGTTCACCGGGGAGATGTGATCCACCTGGAAGCGCAGGAGGTTCTTGGCAATCCAGGCCGTGAGTCCGCTCACGCGATAACCCACCACCTGAGGCACCCCCCGCAACGCCAGTTCCAGGTTCACCGTGCCTGATTTGGTGAGCGCCAGATCAGCAGCGGCGCACAGCTGGGACCGCTGGGCATCAGCGCTGGCCGCATCCAGCACCGTGGCCCGCAATCCAGCCGCCTCCACCGCCTGCTGCAGCGGCTGCTCAAAACCAGGCTGAGCCGCAGCCAACACCACCCGCAGGCCGGGAACCATGGCCTGCAACCGCGCTGCTGCTTGCGCCATCGGAGGCAGCAGCCAGCGCAGCTCCTGCTGGCGTGAGGCGGGGAGCAGCAGCAGCAGCGATTCCTCCGCCGCCAAACCCAGCGCAGCCCTGGCCGCGCTGCGGGAGGGCAGATCGGTGAGGGTGTCGAGCAGGGGATGGCCCACCCACTCCACATCAGCCCCTTGAGCCCGATAGAACCGAGCCTCCTCCGGAAAGATCGCCAGGATGCGATCGCAGAACTCAATCAAACGGGTGGTGCCCCCCTTGCCCATGCGGAAGGCCCACTCCTGGGGAGCGATGTAATACAGCACCGGCACCTCGGGGCGCTCGCGCTTCACCCGACGGCCCAGGGGAGTGTTACCGCCCACATAATCGATCAACACCACCCCATCAGGAGGATGCTGGGCCAGCCAGCGGCGGGCCCGCCGCTGCAGCAGCAAGGTGGGCAGCACCAAGGGCACCGCCTCCCAGAGGCCGATGGCCCCCAATGGGGCGGTATCCGCCAACAATTCAGCACCGGCCTGCTGCATCCTCGGCCCCCCCAGGGCACTGATGCGCAGGGACAAGCCGCGCTGCTCAGCTTCCTGAAAGAGGGCCTTCACCAGCAGGCTGCCCTGCAGATCACCGGAGACCTCACCGGTGCTAATCAGCAGATGCGTCACGGCCGCTGAGCAGGCAGCGGACCACGGCGATCAGCACCACAGCTGGCTTCCAGGAAACGCACCAGCTCAAGCCCCGCGTCCGTCACAGCCTGCTGCTTGGCCTGAAGCAGGGCTTCGCTGAGGGGCAGGCCGCTGCGGTAGAGCAGCTTCCACAACTGCTGCAACTCGCGCTGCACAGCGCCACCCTGCTGATCGGCCAAGCCACTGCGCTTGAGGCCCAGCCGGTTGAGCCCCCGCAGGCGACCGGGATGGCCCTCCACCATGGTGAAGGGGGGAACATCACGATCGATGCGGCTCATGCCGCCCACCATCGCCATGGTGCCGATGTGCACGAACTGGTGAATGCCAAGCACCCCACCGATCACGGCGCGATCAGCGATGTGCACATGGCCAGCCACCGCCACCCCGTTGGCGATCACGATGCGATTGCCCAGCTCACAGTTGTGCCCCAGATGGCTGTAGGCCATCAACAGGTTGTCGTCGCCAAGCACCGTGCGTTCAGAACCGGCGGTGGCACGGTTGATCGTCACGTACTCGCGGATGCGATTGCGATCACCGATCACCACCTCGGTGTTATCGCCGGTGTATTTGAGATCCTGGGGCTCCAGGCCAATGCAGGCTCCGGCGAACACGTGGTTGTCGCAGCCGAGGGTCACACGGCCATCGAGCACCGCATGGGGACCAATGCGTGTACCGGAGCCGATGCGCACCTCAGGGCCGATCACCGCATAGGGGCCAATGGTCACACCATCGGCGATCTGGGCGGCGGCATCCACCAAGGCCGTGGGATGGATCTGAGCCACCATCGCTGCAGCACTCATGGTCAGTCCACCAAGGAGAACATGAGATCACCGGAACACACCAGCTCTCCATCCACGGTGGCTTCCGCATGCACCTTGCCGAAGCGCTGGCGCTTGAGGCTCAGCAGTTCGCACGTGATCCGCAGCTGATCACCGGGCACCACCGGCCGGCGGAAGCGCACGCCATCAATGCCAGCAAACACAAACAGCCCCTTGGGCAGATCGGGCATCTGGGTCACGATCAACCCGCCCACCTGGGCCATGGCTTCCACAATCAACACCCCCGGCATCAGCGGCCGATCGGGGAAATGGCCCTGGAACTGAGGTTCATTGAGGGTCACATTTTTGATGCCCACGGCACGCTTACCTGGCTCATGCTCCACCACCCGATCCACCATCGCGAAGGGATAGCGATGGGGCAGCAGATTCATGATCTGCTCACTGGTGAGCAGGGGGGCGGAGGAGCTGGTCATTCAGGCGGCGCGGGATAACTCCTGACGTTCAGGGGAGGCCGTCAGGCAGGACGGGGCGGCCGCAAGTGCAGCGGCCAACTGAGTGTGGAGGTTATGGGAGCCGCGGAAGGCCATCAGCTGGGCTTGCGGCAGGCCAGTGAGGGCGAGATCGCCAATGAGATCCAGCAGCTTGTGGCGCACAGGCTCATGAGCAAAACGCAGCGGCGGGTTGAGCCAGCGATCGCCATCGCACACCAGGGCGTTATCCAGAGCACCCCCTTGAATCAAGCCAGCAGCACGCAACTGCTCCACCTGATCGCGGAAGCCGAAGGTACGGGCTGGTGCGATCTCACGCACGTAGGCCTCAGGGCTGAGTTCAAGGCTGAACAGCTGGCGGCCAATGGCGGGCTGGGGAAATTCAATGGCCGCGCTCACAATCAGGCGATCACTGGGCAGCGCCAGCACAAATCCAGCGCCGTGCTGCAGGGTGATGGGGGCGTCCAGGGTCTGCAGAGGAGCGCGGGGGCCTAGATCCACCAGGCCGGATTCAGCAATCGCCTCCACCCAAGGGAGCGCCGAACCATCGAGCAGCGGCACCTCGTGGCCATCCAGCCAGATCTCCGCCTGGGTGAGGCCGGTGCCCAGCAGGGCCGAGAGCAGATGCTCCACCGTGGCCAGAGGGCGCCCATTCAGCTCAAGCGCCGTGCAGAGCCGGGTGTCGCGCACCTGATCGGCCTGCAGCAACACAGGGGGCTGATCAGGCTGATCAAGAAAACCCACCCGGAAGCCGGGTCGGCTCGCTGGAACCAGACGCACCCGGCACTCCTGGCCCGAGTGCAAACCAACGCCCTGGCGCTCCACCGGAGCAGCCAAGCCAAAGCTACGGCTGTAGTCAGAAGACCAGATCACGGTCAGAACTTAAAGCCCACACCCACGTTGAAACGATATTCGCCAGTCCAGTCGCGGCTGGCCACCTCCAGGCGCAGCGGCCCCACCGGGGTGGTGAGGATCACACCGGTACCCACAGAGAAACCCTGACCAGGCTTGAGCAGCAGCTCACCAGGCCGTCCAGGCACAGCGTTCTGGCTGCCCAGAGCCGAACCGGCATCCACAAACACCTCACCGCTGATGATCTTGAAGATGGGGAAGCGGTATTCGATCGTGGCTTCCACATAACTGCGGCCAACCCCCAGGTCGCAGTCGCTGAAGCCACGCACCGAGTTATTGCCGCCCAAACAGAACGCCTCATAGGGGGGCAGCTGACCGGTCACGTTGCCGGCGGTGAACTGGAATGCAATGGCTTGCGGGCAATCCTCCGCTTCTCCTTTCTTGGGGCGGCAACCCTTGTAAAAGTTGATGAAGTTAACGGGGATGAAGTGAGTGGCAGAAAAACGCTGACGGTTAAAGGTGGGGGAGTTCTCACCAACGCTCACATACTGCTCAGAACCAACCGTGAAGAAGGTGCCTGATCGGGGATTCTTGTTGTCATTCAGGGCGTTGTAGGAAACGGCAACACGGCCACCCACCAACTGGTTGCTGTTGGCACAGTTGTAGGCAAGACAAATGATGGATTCGGGCGTGGCAGCCCACTGACGCGTGACTGGATTGCGCTTGCCAAGATTGCGGAATGGCGCTGCTCCGTAGGCACGGGCCTCTCCCAAACCATTCATGGTGACGGCCTCTTGGCCGCTCAAACCAAATACCAACGTCCAGAGATTTTTCTTGTAGGGATCCCCACCGCGCAGGGGTCGAATGTATTGCGCATTACCACCAACGCGCTGGACCCGCACCAAATCGCCTTCTGGGTTGTAGAGATAAAAATCGGACCCTTTTAAAACCTTTCCATTAACATAGGCAATTTCAGCATTCTTAGCCTGACGAATATTATTAGCACCAATATCATCAACGTTCACCACATAGCGAGAGGGATACCCCAACGCGCGGTTCACCGCAGCCGATTCACTTTCACTGCGAGCCGAAGGCTGGTAGAAGTCATACAGGGTACGAATGGAGCCGTTGTTCACGCTCTGGAAGGTCTGCGGAATCTCACGACTCAGGAAAGCCTTGAACCGCAAACCACTGCGATTCATGTCACCCTTGATCCAGGGAATATTGAAGCTGGCATCAGCCAGAGCACCATATTGGCCATAGGTGATGTTGATACCGGTATCCCAGGCATTTCCAAACAGATTGCTTTCATTGAGCTGAACCTGGCCGAACAGACCCTGGTTCTGGCTGTAACCAATACCGCCAGAGAGTGAACCGGTGGATTGCTCCACCACGCCGAGCACGATGGTCACCTCCCCGGGTTTGGCCGGGATTGGCTTGAGGGTCACCTTGACATCAGAGAACAGGCCGGTGGCATACAGCCGCTTGATATCACCCTCCAGCTGGCGGCGGTTGAAGAGTTCACCGGGGCGCAGGGAGATCTCCCGATCCACCACCCAGGGCTTGGTCTTGCCACGGATCGGCTCACCCTTGTCGTTGGTGGAATCGCCGTTGGCGTTGAGATATTCGATCTTGATGCCTTCCACGATGCCCTCACGCACCGAGAGCTCCACCACGCCATCAGGGCTCACGCGGGTGGGCCCCGTGATGCGAGCCAGGGAATACCCCTCAGCGGAATACCACTTCTGCAGCTGACGCACGCGGCGCTCCAGGGTCTTGAGGTTGAGGGTGCGGCCGTAATCGCTGGCGAACACCTCGGTGATCTCGGCCTTGGGCAGCAGTGCTTTGGGGTTGTTCAGCACCACCTCGGTGAGCACTGGGTTGGGATCCACAGTGACCACCAGGCGCACCCCCAAGGGGCTGTCGCTCGGCTGCACCCGCACATCACTGAACCAACCGGTGGCGTAGATCGCATCCAGATCAGCCTTGAGGGCCGCGCGGTTGGTGGTGGTGCCAGGTCGCACGGTGAGGGCGTCGTACACCGCCCGCTCCAAGCGCTCACGATCGGGGTGATCGGCCACCCCCTCAACCACCACTTCACTGATCAGCACCTGGGGCTCGCTGCTGCCCACCGCCGCATCGGCAGCCGGCGCGCTCACCTGCTCCGAGGTGGGCACCGCCTCGGCTTCAGGCTCTTGGGCACGAACCTGGGCTCCAGCGGCCAGAGCCAGGAATGGTGCAGCCAAAGCACCAACCACAAGGCTCCGCAGCAGCGTCGCGTTTGCAGTGTGGGTCAGACCCTTGGCCATAACGGGGCGCAGCATGTCGGCGAAATCGCCGCAGGTCGGCCGAACCTACCGGTAGAGGCGGGGGGCTGACCCAAGCCCTTGGACCCGTTTGAGGACCTCCCCATAGGCCTCGACAACACCGCCGAGATCCTGGCGAAAGCGATCCTTATCCAGAATGCGGCCCTGAACATCGCTCTGCGCTGCTGAGGTGTCCCAGAGCCGGCAGGTGTCGGGACTGATCTCATCCGCCAGCAACAGGCGGCCGGCCGCATCGCGGCCGAACTCAAGCTTGAAATCCACCAACTCAATGGCCAAAGAGCCAAACAAGCGCTGCAACGCCGTGTTCACCGCCCGAGCCAGGCGCTCCAGTTCGGCGCGCTCCACTGGTGTGAGCAAGCCCAGCAACTCCAAGCGCGCCTCGGTGAGCAGCGGATCACCGAGGGCATCATCCTTGTAATACAGATCCAGCAGGGCCGGCTGCAGAGGAGTGCCCACCTCGATCGGCAGCTGGCGGCAGAGCGAACCGGCGGCGCGGTTGCGCAGCACCACCTCCACCGGCACGATCTCCACCTCCTGCACCACCATCCAGCCGGGCTCCAAGCAGCCCAGGTAATGGCTGGGGATGCCATCGGCCTCGAGGGCCTCAAACAAACGGGCGGAAATCTCCCAGTTCAACAGCCCCTTACCCGCCAATTGGGCCTTCTTCAGGGCATTGAAGGCGGTGGCGTCGTCTTTGTACTGCACGGCCACCACCCCGGGCCGATCGGTGCGGAACACCTTCTTGGCCTTGCCTTCGTGGAGCAGGTCTGCGGGCTGCAGCGGAGTCATGGGGTGGGGGCAGAGGAGCCGAGGTGACCACGGCGCGATAAAGGCGACCGTAGACGCTGCTCCAGCTCACGCAGCTGCTCAATCGTGGCTGGATCGGCACTCCCCGGAGGCAACAGCTGGGCCATCTGCAGACGCAGGGCCTCCAGCTCCACCGCCTCCTCGCCCGCCTCAGCAGCCCGCAACTGCAGCTGCAGGGCTGTCTGCAGATCAGGGCTGAGCCGGAAACGGCGCCACTGCTGGCTCAGGGCCACCGCCCGCTGCTGCGGCAACGGAGCCTGCAGCTCGGGATCCCAACGCTGCGCATCGTGCATTGCCAGCAGCTCCAACAGCTCCTGGCGCTCATCCTTGAGCTGCTGGGCTTCCGCCTGGCGCTCCAACAGGCGCAAGCGATCCTCTTGTTCTTGCAGAGCACGCAAAGCCGCCAATCCGGCGTTGGAGCGACCAAAGCCCGCCAAGCTGCGCAGCTGCTCACCACGGGGATCGAGCTGTTCTTCCAGCGCCAACCAATCACGGCGCTGCTGCACGGCATCAGCCTTCAGCTGGGCTGCCAGCAGCTGCTGCTCCAGGCTCTGGGCCAGCTGTTCGCGCTGCCCGAGCTGCTGCACCAAAGCGGAGAAGCGCTGCAGGCCCTGCTGCTGCAACGCGGCATCGAGCTGCAGGCTGGTCAGCACCGCCGTTAAATGCTGCTGCTGGCGCTGGTACTCCTCGCTGCTGAGGCTGCGGGGCAGCTGACCGAATTGGGCGGGTGGTAACCGCCAGCTGGTGCCCGCCAGCTGGGCCTGCTCCAGTCGGGCCAGATCCTCCAGCAGAGCAGGCAGGGCATAACTGCCCGGGAAGGGATCACTGCCGAAGCGTTGCTCCGCCCGCGCCACCCGCTGCTCGCGCCGCTCCAAGCGCTCAAGCCGCCGCTGAGGTGCCTCTGGATCAAGCACCGCCACAATGCCCTGCCGCAGCGCAGGATCGGCCAACAACTCCCGCTGGCGCCGCTCGATCGCTTCCAGTTGCTGCAATGGATTGCCGGCGGCCAATTGCAGCCCCAGACGATTCACGCGATC
The DNA here is from genome assembly GCA_035285765.1 of Synechococcus sp. Taxonomy (GTDB): domain Bacteria; phylum Cyanobacteriota; class Cyanobacteriia; order PCC-6307; family Cyanobiaceae; genus RCC307. The sequence continues at coordinate 12,636 of JAYKIT010000001.1, forward strand.
ACGCAACCAGGCCAGATCGTCGCTGCGCCCCAGCCGCTCAAGCTCGGTGAGCAGTTCAAACGCCCGCTCGAGATGGCCCACACGGATGGCCACCTCCAAGGCGAGATCCAAGCGGGCCAGACGCAGCGGCAACGGTTCGGAGCCTTCAGGCTCCAACAGCAGCAGGGCGTCCAACAGCGCACCGCGGCGGCGCTCCAACGGATCCCGCCGATCAATCAAGCCTTGGGTCCAGCCGGGTTCATCGCTGCCATCCGCCAAGCTGGAGAGCAGGGCTGCCCGCTCCCCCATGCCATCACGCACGCGGCGGCTGAGCCGCAAGCGGCGCTGATTGGTGGCCGCAGCAGCGGGCCACTGGCGCAAAGCCAGTTCATAGCGGCGCTGATCGTTCAACAGCTCTGCACTCAACCCCCAGGCCGCACCACTGGCGGCCAGATCGATGCTCTCGGCCGCCAGCGCCGCTGCCGCCGGCAGCTGGGCCTCAGTGGCCAACAGGCGCGCAGCCTGCTGACGCCGACTTGCGGTGGCTGCTGGAGTAGCGGCTGGCTGCTGCAACAGCAGCGCCGCCTCTTCGGCGTCTCCCAGGGCCTCCAGCTGCATCGCCTGCAGATCAATGGCTGAACGCAGCGTGGGCGCTCCACCCGGTTCACTGGGCTCGGCCAAGGTGAGCGCAATGCTGTTGAGCTGAGAGGGCGAGTTCTGGCTCAACCGCCGCAGGGCCTGGGCCGCACGGCGGTGATCCAAACCACCTGAAGCAGCGCGCCACTGCAGTTCCAGCCATTGCTGTCGCTCCGGCCCCGGACTCGGAATGACCCGCGCCAGCACCTGCAGGGCTGCATCGGGTGCCTTGCAGCGCAGCAGCGCGTTGGTGTTGGCGAATTGCACCTGGAGGCTGCCGCTCTCGGCCTGGAGCTGCAGCAGCCGCTGACGCAGCAGGCGCAACCGCTGATCCAGGCCAGCCTGCAGCGATTCCGCGCAACCCTGCACAAGGGCTGCGCGGTCATCACTGAGCAAGAGCTGCTCAAAGGCTTTCGCCGATCGGGCAGTGACGGGCACAACGGCGCCGACCGGGGCTGCTGCCAGCAGGGCCGGAACCATCGCCGCGTTAAAGGTGAAGAGCAAGGCGGCGCAGGAGCTCGGGGCAAGTATGGCGGTGAATCGCGTGTTGGTCGTTGGCGGTGGTGGCCGCGAGAACGCCCTGGCCTGGGCCCTGGCGCGCAGCAGCACCCAACCCCAGGTGTGGATCACACCCGGAAACGGCGCCAGTGCCGGGCTGCCGGGCTGCCACAGCCTGGACTTGGCCGAGAGCGACCAGCCCGGGCTGATCGCCGCCTGCCGCGAGCACCAGATTGAGTTGGTGGTGATCGGCCCTGAGGCGCCCTTGGCCGCCGGTCTGGCTGATGCCCTGCGGGGCGCTGGTGTCGCCGTATTCGGTCCCGGCGCCGATGGCGCCCAGCTGGAAGCCAGCAAGGAATGGGCCAAGCAGCTGATGCGCGAGGCCGGTGTGCCCACGGCCGGGTTCTGGGTGGCCGCCAACGCCGCTGAAGGCCAGGCGATCGCCCGATCCCATGGTCAGCCGCTGGTGGTCAAAGCCGATGGCCTGGCGGCCGGCAAGGGGGTCACCGTGGCCACCAGCGTGGAGGAAACCCTCGCGGCGATCGACGCCTGCTTTTCCGGCCGCTTCGGCAGTGCCGGCAATCGGGTGGTGCTGGAAGAGAAACTCAGCGGTCCCGAGGTGTCGGTGTTCGCCCTCTGCGATGGCAAGGAGCTGCTGCTGTTGCCTCCCGCGCAGGACCACAAGCGCATCGGCGAGGGCGACACCGGCCCCAACACCGGCGGCATGGGGGCCTATGCGCCGGCGCCGCTGCTGGATGCCGCCGGCCTTGAAGCTGTTCAACGCACCATCCTCGAACCGGTGGTGGCCGCGCTCCAGGCCAGGGGAATCAGCTATCGCGGCGTGATCTACGCCGGACTGATGCTCACCGCCAGCGGCCCCCAGGTGATTGAGTTCAACTGCCGCTTCGGCGATCCGGAATGCCAAACGCTGATGCCCCTGCTGGAGGGGGATCTGGCCGGGGTGCTGCTGGCCTGTGCCCAGGGCAGCCTGGCCCAAGCGCCCGCCCTCACGATTCGCCCCCTCTGCAGCGCCTGTGTGGTGGCGGCCGCGGCGGGCTACCCCGAGCAACCACGCCTGGGGGATGCCATTCACGATCAGGGCCCTGGACTTGAACGCGACGATGCCGGCTCCCAGCTGTTCCATGCCGGTGTGAAAGCCGATGCCACTGGCCAGCTGCAGACCAGCGGCGGTCGGGTGCTGGCGGCGGTGGCCCAGGGCAACGATTTCGATCAGGCCTTTGCCGCGGCCTATGCCCGCCTGGCCCAGGTGCACTTCGAGGGGATGCACATCCGCCGCGACATCGGTCACCAGGTGCGTCGTCCGTAGGCTGCTTGCAGCTTTGGCCCCACCCTGACCAGCACCGCCCCCGAGCCCAGCAACCGCCAGAAGCTGATTCAGGCCTTCGCCTCCTGGTGGGAGGAATTCAGCCTGCAAACCAAACTGCTGGCGGTGGCCACCCTGGTGGTGAGCATCGTGATGACGGGGCTCACCTTCTTTGCCCTCAACGGCATCCAGATGGAAGCCCGGATGGGCGACACACGCTATGCCCGGGATTTAGCCCTGCTGCTGGCCAGCAACGTGACGCCCCTGGCAGCGGAAGGGCAGGACCGGGAGCTGGCCCGTGTGACCGAGGAGTTCTGGCGCAGCAGCCGCAGCCTTCGCTACATCTTTTACGCCGATCCCGCGGGGATCATCTACTTGGGTATCCCCATCAGCAAGGTGGACAGCGGCGGCAACGACCTGCTGCTCAGCCGCCGCCTGGAGCTGCCGGAAGACCTGCGCCAGCGCCCCCAGAACCCCCTGATTCGCCAGCACCTCACCCCCGATGGGCAGGTGACGGATGTGTTCGTGCCCCTGATCAGCGGTGATCGCTACCTGGGCGTGATGGCCCTGGGGGTGAATCCCAATGAAGCGGTGCTGGCCAGTGCGGCGCTCACCCGCAACGTCACGGTTGCCGTATTCGTTTCGATCTGGGTGCTGGTGATCCTGGGGGCGGTGTTCAACGCCCTCACGATCACCCGCCCGGTCAAAGAGCTGCTGCGGGGGGTGCGCTCCGTGGCCGATGGCGACTTCGCCGCCCGCATCGCCTTACCGGTGGGGGGGGAACTGGGGGAGCTCCTGAACGGCTTCAACACCATGGCCGCCAAGCTCGAGGCCTACGACGAAGCCAACATTGAGGAGCTCAAAGCCGCCCAGGTGAAGCAGCAATCGCTGATCGCCACCATGGCCGATGGTGCGCTGCTGCTCGACCCCAGTGGCCAGGTGGTGCTGGTGAATCCCACGGCCCGGCGCCTGTTCCGCTGGGAGGGGCGCCGGCTGGAGGGGGTGGAACTGCTGAGCCTGATGCCCGATCTACTCACGATGGAGCTGCAGGATCCACTGGCGGCGATGCTGAGTGGCAAGCGCGACAGCGCCGAGGTGCGCTGCGCCATGAAGGAGCCCAGCCGCACCCTGCGACTGGTGCTGCAGGCGGTGCGCGATGGCAGTGGCGAAAGCCTCAAGGGGATTGCCGTGACCGTGCAAGACCTCACCCGCGAGGTGGAACTCAACGCAGCTCAGAGCCGATTCATCAGCAATGTCTCCCATGAACTGCGCACACCGCTGTTCAACATCAAGAGCTATGTGGAAACCCTGCACGACATGGGGGATCAGCTCGATGAGGAGATGACCAAGGAGTTCCTCGCCACCGCCAACGCCGAAACCGACCGCCTCACCCGCCTGGTGAATGACGTGCTCGATCTTTCAAGGCTGGAATCAGACCGCGAATGGAGCTTTGAACCCACCGAGGTGAATGCGGCGATGGAGCAGACCCTGCGCACCTACAAGCTCAACGCCGAAGACAAAGGGGTGAGCCTGGATCTGGCGGTGGCACCATCGCTGCCCCGGGTGCGCGGCAACTACGACCTGCTGCTGCAGGTGTTCGACAACCTGGTGGGCAATGCGGTGAAGTTCAGCTCCTCCGGCGACATGGTGCAGCTGCGCGCCTACCCCTGGCCTGACACCTGCCCGGTGCAGGCCCCTGATGCCAGTTCGCCGCTGCCGCGCATCCGCGTGGAAGTGGCCGACAGCGGCAGCGGCATCAGCAATGAAGACTGCCAGCGGGTGTTCGAACGCTTCTACCGGGTCGAGAACGCCGTGCACACCGAAGCCGGCACCGGTTTAGGGCTCTCGATCGTGCGCGGCATCCTGCAGAAACACGGCACCGACGTGCACATGGTGAGCGAACTGGGGGTGGGCACCACCTTCTGGTTCGATCTGCCGCTTGAAGGCTCCGACGACGATGAACTGAGGGTGAGCGCTGAGCGCAAGGCGCTGAGCGCGCTCAGCTGAACTCAGTTGTTCTCGTTATCGACACCACGCACAATGCGAGCAAGCTCATTGCGCTCATCCGTGGTGATGCGATGGGGCACGCCACTGATGATCCGCTCAAAGTTGGCAAAGGAATCCTTGATCTCCGGACCATTGCCGGTGATCACGAATTCTCGGATGGCCTTGTCATGCCAAGAGCCGCGCATCTTGAACACATTGAGGGCCCGCGACATCTCACCGCGGATCTCCACGTACTGCAGCAGCAGAATCGTATCGGTGATGGTGGAGATATGAGAATCGGTGATCGAATGGCTACCCATGAACTCCTCCGAGGTGTTCGTGAAGAAGCCGGCGATCTCCTCCTGCTTGGCGTAACCGGTGACACCGATCACAAACTGGCGGAATGCGTTATGGCTGACCCCACGGGCCAGGGCCGAGAGTGAATCAATCGCCATGCGCGAGGGCTTGAACTGGCTGATCTCGGTTTTGATGATCTGCAGGTGATCCTCAAGGCCCGTGGATTCGGGATAGGCGCAGATGATCTTGAGCAGCCCATCGGATTCCATCTGCTCAAAATCAATGCCCCAGCTGGTGGCATTGCGCAGCAGCTGGGAGCGCGACTCCTCGTAGGCAAACAGGATGGCCCGCTCCTTATTGGCACAGGCATCCTCAAGAAACTTGCTGACCAGCAAGGTTTTGCCGGTACCGGTGGCACCGGTGGCCAGAATGATCGAATCTTTGAAGAAACCGCCGCCACACATCTCATCGAGGCGCGGCACACCGGAGCTGAGCCGCACATTCGAGGAGCGCTGGGTGAGGCGCATGGCCCCCAGCGGGAAGATGCTGATGCCGTGGGCACCCATCGTGAAGGGGAATTCCCCCTTCATGTGGGTGGTGCCCCGCAGCTTGAGGATTTCGCAAGTGCGCCGGCGCCGCTCCCCTTCAAGCACGTTGCGCAGGATCACCACGTTGTCAGACACGAACTCCTCAACGCCGTAGCGGGCGATCGGACCGTACTCATCAATGCGCTCGGTGGTCATCACCGTGGTGACCCCGATCTCCTTGAGTCGGGCGATCAAACGGAAGATCTCCCGACGCACCACAGACACGGCGTCGTACTGCTGAAACACCGCTGTGATCGAGTCGATCGCCACGCGCTTGGCCTTGTACTTGCGAATGGCGTAATTGATCCGCTCAATCAGACCGGAGAGATCGAAGTTACCGGCCACGTCCTGACCCTCGGGATCAGGAGAGGCATCGAGGATGAACAGCTTGTCGTTGTCCACCATCGACTGCAGATCCCAACCGAAGCTGGCCGCATTACGGAGGATGTCGAGCGGCGACTCCTCAAAGGTGACAAAGATCCCGGGTTCGTCGAAATGCTGGATGCCGTTGTAGAGGAAATGCAGGGAGAACACCGTTTTGCCGGTGCCTGAGGTGCCGCTGATCAAGGTGGAGCGGCCGATCGGCAGACCGCCTTGACACACGTCATCAAAGCCCTCGATTCCCGTGGGCAGCTTCTGCACCTGGCTCAGGCGCATCTCCGGTGCTTGCTCTGGCATCGACGGATTGGTCATGACGACAGGCTATTCAGAAAAATCGCCGAGGGCCTGAGCGTTGGAATCATCACTGAGTTCCTCGTAGAGCAGGTCGAGACCGATCAGCACACGCTCGCGATCGGAGAGATCACCAATGATGCGGCGCACCGGCGGCGGCAGGATCTTGGCCAACGTTGGCGTTGCCAGGATCTTGTCCTCCTCCGCCAGCTGTGGCTGCTTGAGCACGTCGATCACCTTGAGGGCATACACCCCAAGGAACTCGGTTTCAAGGATGTTGCGCAGGGTCTTGAGGGCCCGCATTGAGTTGGGGGTGTTGCCCGCCACATAGAGCTTGAGGATGTAAGTCTTTCTGGGGCTCATGACTGGGTCTCCTCCTGCCGTGGCAGGGCTGCGGCACTGGCGCCGCGGGGGGCTGAGAAACCGGCGACACTCTCGGGAGGCACCGAACGGCGATACATCTCACAAAGGTGAGCCATTACATCGAGCAAAGCAAGGCGGTAATCCTGGAGAAAATCGCTCTGATGGCCTTCCAGCGCTAGCTGCTTCGACCAGCCATCAATCAGATTCATGTGGATTTCCACAGCCTTGGTGATCGGCAGATCGCAGAAGAAGGCGGTGTTCACGAAACTCTCGATGGCCTGGTTGGCGGCCGGAGGATCACGGAAATAGCTCAACAACACATCCCGATAGCTCCGCTCGAGCGAATCCAACAGCTCCTGGCGCTCAGTGGCAGGCAGATTGCGCAGAAACAAACGCGGATCGCGCTTGTAGAACACCCCCAGGTAGCCAACGCGCTCCTCAAGCCGCTGAGGAAGGCGCCAATGCTCTTCATTGGAGCTGAATGCCGATTCACCGGCCCGATCACGCAGCACCCGCCGCTCCAGAAAGCGGGACACCGCCGCATCGAGGTTGTAGGGCAACTGCTCGAGCTGGTCGGCCTGCAAATGCACCTCGGCCTCGTGATACGTCACCTCGCCGGTGACATTGCCCAGCACAACGGCCGGCAGCAGCATGCCCTGATTGCGCAACTGCTCAAGCCCCCCCTGATCGAGGGCCCCCTGCTCGATCAACACCCCATCGAGGCCCTCCCAGCGAGCCTGCAGCTCATCAAACAACTGCTCCCGCTCGAGCGGGATCACATCAAGACGAAAACGCCCGCACTCCTGAAGCCACTGACGACTCGCCTTGAGCAGCAGCTCATTGCGCACCAGAGCCCCGATCACCAGCTCAGAGACCGCCATAGGTCAGGGGCAGCGGAAAGAACGCTTCGAGCACCAGTCTTGACGGAGGGAAAACAAATCAGGCAGGATCCTTGTTTGTCTTCCAATTAGCCGTGCGCCTGGCTTAAAGGATCCCCCTGAGGTCCTGCCTGGCCACATCGCGAGATGTCATGAGCGAATCCACCACCACCGCCAAGGCCAAGGAAGCGCCTGCCGCTGGCGATCACTACGCCATCGTTGAGGCCTCCGGCACCCAGTTCTGGCTGCAGCCCAATCGCTACTACGACTTCGATCGTCTGAACGCCGAAGTGGGTGATGCGGTCACCATCAACGACGTGCTGCTGGTGAGCGGCAAAGGCGGTGCCACCCTCGGCCAGCCCTATGTGAAGGATGCGGCGGTCAACCTCAAGGTGCTGGCCCATCGCCGCGGTCCCAAGGTGATCGTGTACAAGATGCGCAAGAAGAAGAAGACCCGCCGCAAGAATGGTCACCGCCAGGAACTGACCCGCGTGATGGTCGAATCGATCACCGTGGGCGGAAAAGCCCTGAGCTGAAGCCTTCATCCCGGTTCCCGTTCCCACTGCATTCCCTGATCCATGGCACACAAAAAAGGCACAGGCTCAACCCGTAATGGCCGCGACTCCAACGCCAAGCGCCTCGGCGTTAAGCGTTATGGCGGCGAAACCGTGACTGCCGGTTCGATCCTGATCCGCCAGCGCGGCACTTCGGTGCTGCCCGGCCTCAACGTTGGCCAGGGCTCGGATGACACCCTGTTCGCCCTGGTGGATGGCGTGGTGAGCTTCGAAACCATCCGCCGCAACACCCACGAGCGCAAGCGCGTGCGTGTTATCCCCGCCTGATCACGTGGCGGCGTAACTGCAAGCCAATCAGCACAGAACCCACCAGGGTGAGCGCCACCAACAGGGCGTGCACCAGGGTGGGTTTTTCCATGAGCTCATGCAGCTCCAGCGGCAGGCTGGAGATCAACACCAGCAGCAGCAGCCATTCCCCCCACAGGCGCCCCTGCAGGGTGCCCAGTGCAGCCATGGTGATCGCGCTGCCGTACAAACCGGTGACCAGCGCGGTGATCTGCAAACCCTGGGGTCCTTCACGCAGGCCACGGCTCACCAGATTGGCCAGCAGTTGATGATCTGAATCGGTGAGCTCCTGCAACAGCTGCGGCAAGTGCTCATAGCGGTGACTGCCCACCAGAGACAACAGCGACAGCGCCAGCAGCACCACAGCCACCAGCAACTTCTTGAACACGATCAGCTTGAGCAGCATCAGCGCAGCGTGTAGGTGCGCGCGGTGATCAGGTGCGGATGAAAACGCTCCAGGTAGAGATCTTGCAGCGTGCGAAAAAAGCCCTCCACCATGGCGGGGTCATCGAAATGGAAGGGGTACTCGTTGTTGAATCCCTTGAAGAAATACCAATTGAGCAGGGCGACACCGGCGCTGTGCTCCAGCCGTTGGGCAAAGAGGCGCAACTGAGCAGCCGGGTCGGCCAGATGCTCAAGCACATCAAGGCAGGTGAGGCTGTCAAAGCAGCTGGGCAGCTGCGGCGAATCCAGATCGCGCAGGCAACTCAGCTTCTGGGCCACCCCCAGCTGCTGGGCCCGGTGCTCCACAAAGGCCCGATTCCTGCCATTGAGTTCCACCACCCACACATGCTCCACCTGGGGCAACTGGGCGGCCGCCAAGGCATGGGAGCCGATACCACCGCCGAAATCCAGATGCTGGCCATGGGCAATCTCCGCCTGCAGCTTGATGGTGTCGGCGATGTAATCGGCGCTGCCCAGATGCCAGGCCGCCAGCTCGTAAAGGTGGCCATCGCCTACGGCTGATTCATAGAACGCTTCAGCCTGCTCGGGCGCCAAGGCACCGGGATGGGCGGCCGCCAGAGCCGCTGTGCTGTGGGGCAGCCGCTGCTCCAGCTCAGCGGCGCTCAAGCCGAGAAAACCAGCCAGCTGCGCACGCAGATCAAAGCCATCAGCCAGAAACGCCTCGATCGGATCCCGCACCGCCGCCACCATCAACCAAACCAGCTGGTAAGACTCAACTTAGGTGGGTGGCAGCATTGGCCTCCATGACCCAGGCCACACCCCTTCGCTCCGGTCCCTGCGGCTTTGTCGTGATCGACAAACCCAGCGGTTTCACCTCCCACGACTGTGTTGCCCGGGCCCGACGCCTGCTGGGCACCCGGCGCATTGGCCATGGCGGCACGCTGGACCCTGCCGTGACCGGGGTGCTGCCCTTGGCGGTGGGACCAGCCACCCGGCTGCTGCCCTATCTCGATGGCACCAAGGCCTACAGCGGCACGATTCAACTGGGGATGCGCACCAGCAGCGACGACACCAGCGGCAGCGTGCTGAGCCAGCAGAGCTGGCCACAGCTGAGCGCAGCGGAGCTGGAGCAAGCCCTCGCCTCATTCCGCGGCAGCATCAGCCAGCGCCCCCCCAGCGTCAGCGCTGTGCACGTGGATGGTGAGCGGGCCCATGTGCGAGCGCGCCGCGGTGAAACCCTGGAGTTACCGCCCAGACGCGTGGAGATCCACAGCCTCGAGCTCAAGCACTGGGATCCTCTCAGCGGCCAGCTGCAGCTGGAGCTGAACTGCTCGGCCGGCACCTATGTGCGCTCCCTGGCCCGTGATCTAGGCGAGGCACTCGGCTGCGGAGGAGCCTTGGCCAGCCTGCGGCGCACCCTGGCCCTGGGCTTCAGCCTGCAGCAGTGCCAGCCCCTTGAGTCCCTCAGCGCCGACACCGTGCTGCTGGATCCCCTCGAGGTGCTGGGCCATCTGCCGCAGCAGCAACTGGAGAGCGAGCAATGGTTGGCCTGGACCCGGGGACAACGGCTGCCACTGCAGCCACCACTGGAGCCGGATCAACCCCTGGTGGTGGTGCGTCCTGAAGGTGGACTGGCGGGCATGGCCCGCAGCCGCAGCGATGGGCTATTGCAGCCCAAGCTGGTGCTCGATGCCGCCGGCTGAGGGGTCACCAGCTGCGGCCCTAGCCTGCGAGGTTGAGCGCCAACAAACCAACAGCGGATGGCCGGCCACAGCAAATGGGCCCA
>JAYKIT010000002.1:0-15521 GCA_035285765.1 Synechococcus sp.
ATGGGCTATTGCAGCCCAAGCTGGTGCTCGATGCCGCCGGCTGAGGGGTCACCAGCTGCGGCCCTAGCCTGCGAGGTTGAGCGCCAACAAACCAACAGCGGATGGCCGGCCACAGCAAATGGGCCCAAATCAAACGCACCAAAGCGGTGGTGGATGCCAAGCGCGGCGCGGTGTTCACCCGCCTGGGGCGCGAGATCAGCGTGGCCGCTCGTGCCGGTGCCGACCCGGCTGGCAATTTCCAACTGCGCACCGCCATCACCAAAGCCAAAGCGGCCGGGGTGCCAGCCGCCAACATTGAACGGGCCATCGCCAAAGGATCCGGCAGCGGTGCGGGGGCCGATCAGCTGGAGGAGATTCGCTACGAGGGCTATGGCCCTGGTGGTGTAGCGGTCCTGGTGGAGGCCCTGAGCGACAACCGCAACCGCACCGCCGCTGAGCTACGGCTGGCCTTCAGCAAGAACGGCGGCAACCTCGGCGAAAGCGGTTGCGTGGGGTACTTGTTCAGCCATCGCAGCGAAGTCACCCTGCGCAGCTCAGGCGCACCCATCAATGAAGACGCCCTGCTGGAGAGCCTGCTGGAACTCGAGGCCGAGGGGTATGAGCTGGTGGAGGGTGGAGCGGTGGTGCACGGGCCGTTCACCGCACTGGAATCTCTGCAAGACGGCCTGCGCCTCCAGGGCTGGGGCGTGAGCGAATGGGAGCACTGCTGGCATCCGCTCACCAGCGTGGACATCGACGATGCCAACACCGCAGCGCAGTGCCTGAGGCTGCTGGAAGCGTTGGAAGCACTCGATGATGTGCGCAGCGTCAGCTGCAATCTGGGCGAGTACAGCGAAACGCCCTAAGGCCCGCCTCAAGCTCCGTTCCGGGGCAGTACGGCACAACCCATCACCTCAGCGGGCCATCCATTGCGGAAACAGCCGAAACGTAAAGTGATGAAGAGGAATGTACGAGCATGAAGTGTGTCCATTTTTACCAAATTTTGGATGCACTGGCTTCTAGAAGGAAGTTGCATCCTTGCAACAATCCTTTTGGCAAAACGATTTAAAGAGGCCTCGTTCCTTGCAGCCTCGTTCCTGCTGGGGCTGGTGATTGTTGAAGCTTTCCTGCACTGGTTCAGCTGAACGCAGCCGGCGCTAACCATCCGAAAACCCAGCCATAACCTGTGCCTGGCAATACAGCCACCAATCAAAAACAAGCCGTACCATCCGCTCCAGACAACGCATTGGATGACCATGGCGACTCAAAAACCAAAGCCGATCTGGCCACCCAAAAGCGATGACACCACTTGGGACGACTTGCTCGGACGCAAGTAGCCCTGGTCCTGCTCAGCCGCCGTACTGCCAGCCAGTGGAGCTGAGCTCCAGGGCAGCCCCATCACGATGCAATGTGGCGGTTTGCACCTGGCCCACAAACACGGTGTGATCGCCAGTGGCCACATGGCCCACCACGCGGCATTCCACCGCCCCAAGGGCATCATTGAGAATCGGCAATCCCAACGCTCCGAGTGCATAGGGAGCCGCTTCAAAGCGCCCTCCAACTCCCTGCTGGGGCTTGAAGAACACAGCAGCCAAATCCTTTTGATCGGCAGCGAGCATGTTGAGCGAGAACAAGCCAGTGCGCTGAATCATGCCGTTGCTGGTGCTATCAGCCCTTACCGCCACCACCACCTCGGGAGGCTCAAAGGAACTCTGAGTGACCCAGCTGGCCGTGAACCCATTCACCTGATCGCCTTCTGCGACACCACAGATGAAGAGTCCGTGGGGAATTTTCCGCAGCAGCACCTTCTTGGCATCAGCGTCCAGGCCCATGGGCTCACTCCAACACGTCAATCCAATTTAGGGGTCAGATCTCTGTGATTGCCCCCAAGGCCGACACGGCAGTGACAATGACTCAAACATCCACACGAATCCAGCCTTTATCAAGCCAGCGGCGATTCACCACGTCGATCGCCCAGAACGCGTAGAAAAACCACACCAACCAGCCGAGACCAACACTCCACAAAGGAATCCCTATCACCAGGGTGAGGATCAAACTCAACACGAAATGGCCCACCATGCCGATACAAAGAAAGAAAATCGGCCCCAACAGCATCACACCAATAAACACCCCAACATTGTTCACTTCCTTGGTGTGTGAGCTGTTGGGCTTGGTGTAAATCGGCATTGTCAGCCTCGAACCCTGGATCCACCAGTAGCAACACGTCCCATAGGGTGCCGCCATGCAGAACGACCACAGCCTCCTCGAGCAACTGTCTCTACGCCTGCGTGGCCCCCTCAGCGCCGTCGCGACGGAAGTGGCACGCTGCCAGCAGTGGAGCCTCACCACTCCGGTGGCCGTGGTGGATGCCCGCAGTGAACCTGCATCCGTGAGGAGTTGTGCGGTGGGAGGCATCACCACAGCCCTGCCAGCCAGCCAGGCCATCGACGATCCCCTGATCCGCCAGATGCTGCGGGCCACCCAAGCCCAGGATCCTCAACAGGTGCTCAGCGACCTGGTCAACGGCCCTGATGCGGAAGCCTTTGCTGAGGCCTACGAGGCCTACCTGAGCGAAAAGGAGCATCTCCCCGCAGCCGTGTGGGGGCTCGACGACAGCGCCGCCTTTGTGGCCAAATCGCGCGAAGCCTTCAGCGATGGCGAGCTGGCCATCGTGGCCTTGATGCCAGGCCATGAAGTGCTCACGTACTGCCTGCCGCTGAGCTGGCTGCGGGCCTAAAGCCAAAGCCTGCTCGTCGCGCAGCTGGGCCTGCACACAGCAACACCACAACGGCCACCAAGGGGATCAGGGCGAACTGGATGGGAACCCGCTTGGCAGATCACTAACAACTGCAGAGTCACCCCCTCGAGCGGTGCGTGATGGCTGCAGATCTGGGCAGCACCAGGGCATGGATGGTGACACTCGGGTGAGCCAAAGCAGAACAAGCCCGGAGCGTTGTGGCCACCTCCAAAGCTTCGGCACCAGGTTGAACCCAGCAGCGTGCGCTCACCGGAGCCATGGTTGTTCTGTTGCAGCAGGATGCGGAGCAATTGCTGCGCCTGGGTTTGGCCGCTGCCTGCGGTGCTGCCGTGGGACTCAACCGACTGCACGGGCGGCGCGCCCACCGCGGTCGGTTGCGGGTGCATGTGCTGGTGGCGCTCAGCGCCTGCCTACTCACCCTCGCCGCCGGCCCCCAAGCCGATGCCACCAGCCGCGCGATTCAGGGGGTAGCGGCCGGGGTGGGCTTTCTTGGGGCCGGTGAAATCCTGCTGGAACCTCACCATGGCAAGCAGGGGCGACCGGCCGTGCATGGCCTCACCAGCGCTGCCGCCATCTGGTTCACCGCCGCACTGGGGGTCACCGTGGCGGGCTCCAAACCATTCCTGGTGATCACCGCCTTGGCCCTAGCCCTACTGACACTGTCGGGTCACCACAGCAAACGCTCCAACAGCAGCGATCCAGCACCCCCCACACCATCGAGAGCGTGAGCGCCTGTGCTGAGCCGCACCACGGATGGCCGGGCTCAACCCAGCAGCGCCAGCGCCTGGCGGCAGAAGCCATCGGCCTGCTCCACCGCCGCAGCCCAGTTCTGCGCCTCGCTCAGCCCAGACGCCTTGCGGGGTTTGAAACTGTGATCCCCATCGGGCAACCAGCCCAAGGAAATCCGCTCCGACAGGTTGTAAGCCTCCACCTCGGCGCGGGTGCCAAACCCATCGCGCTCCCCCTGCAGGATCAGCGCCGGAGTTTGCAGCTGCTCGAGATGGTCTGTGCGCAGCTGATCGGGCTTGCCCAAGGGATGGAATGGATAGCCCAGGCAAATCCCACCACACACCCCATGGGAGGCCGCCAGCTCATCGAGCAGCAGGCTCGCCACCCGGCCCCCCATCGATTTACCCCCGATGAACAACGGCCCCCGCTGCGCCTCCAGCTCCACCTGCTCGCGGAACACCTCCTGAAGCTTGGGCATGCGGTCGGGGGCCGCCTTGCGACCGCTCAGGCGCTGACGCGCCATGTAGGCGAACTCAAAGCGCAACACTCGCCAGCCGCGCTCCGCCAGGCCCAACGCCATGGCTGCCATGAATGGGCTATCCATCGGCGCGCCAGCTCCATGGGCCAGCAGCACGGTGCCAGCCGGCTGCGCCGGTGCGTTTTCCAATCGCGGTGTGTGATCGGCCAATCCCGCCCCTGTGGCTGGCGCCATCTCAACATGGGGCAGGTGCCCCAAGGGGCCTAACCTCGCCGCCAGCTGCTGCGCCTGCCGTGCGTGCCATTCCCCTCAAACTGGCCCCCGGCAGTGATCTGCGCCTGAGCCTCCAGGCCCTCGCCCAGGCGCACAACGCCTCCGGTTTCGTGCTGGGCGTGGTGGGCAACCTCTCCCGCGCCTGCTTCCAATGCCCAGGCCCCCAGGGGCCCACGGTGATGGAAGGGGATCTGGAAATCATCACGCTCAATGGCACCGTGAGCCCCCAGGCGGTGCATTTGCACCTGAGCCTCTCCGATGGCGCCTGCCAGGTGTGGGGCGGCCATCTCGAGGAGGGCACCCTGGTGCTCAAGGGGGCTGATGTGCTGGTGGGTCTGCTGGACGCCCCCGCAAGCCCAAGCACAGAACACACCGCAGCCGCGGCCAACACCAACAGCCCCAGTCCGCGGGTGGAGCTTGCCGTGCTGCCCAACTGCCCCTGGTCGCGCCGGGCGGAGCGCCTGCTGCGCACCCTGCAGATCCCCCATGCCGTGACCACCATCGAGGGGGACGCCGCCGCCGAGCAGAGCATCCAGCGCAGCGGCATGACCACCTTCCCCCAGGTGTTCATCGATCACACCTGCATTGGTGGTTACGACGCCCTCAGCGAATGGCACAGCAGTGGCCGTTTGGCAGCCCTGCGCTGAATCACAGCGGAGGGCCAAAGCCACCACCACCGGGGGTGAGCAGCTCGAGCTGATCACCAGGCTGCAGCTCCAGCACGGCGCAAGCGGGTAGTTCAGCCCACGGCTCCCCCAGCCGCTTGATGCGGTTGCGGCCGCAGGCGCCCGCGGAGCCACCAGCCAGGCCGAATGGGGCCACGCGGCGGGAGCTGCTCAACAGCGAGGCTGTCATCGGGGCCAAAAACCGCAACCGCCGCTCCAGGCCATCCCCACCCGGCCAGCGACCGGCACCACCGCTGCCGCGGCGCAGGGCAAAGCGCTCCAGGCGCACGGGAAAACGCTGCTCCAGGATTTCCGGATCCGTGAGCCTGGAATTGGTCATGTGGCTCTGCACCCCATCAGCGCCGGCAAAACCGTGGCCAGCCCCTGTGCCACCAGCCACCGTTTCGTAGTACTGGCGCTCGGCATCGCCAAAAATCAGATTGTTCATCGTGCCCTGGGCCGCAGCCATCACGCCCATGGCTCCGTAGAGCAGGTTGCAGAGGGCCTGTGAGGTTTCCACATTGCCGGCCACCACGGCCGCCGGAGCCCGTGGATTGAGCAGGCACCCCGGCGGCACCACCAGCTCCAGCGGCTCAAAACAACCGGCATTGAGCGGAATCGGCTCGTTCACCAAGGTGCGAAACACGTAGAGCACCGCCGCCTTGGTGACCGCCAGCGGTGCATTGAAGTTGTGCTCCCCCTGGGGGGAGCTGGCACTGAAATCCAAGCGGGCGGAACCGCGCTGCCGATCCACCGTGAGCGCCAGGGCCAGGCGGGCGCCGTGATCCAGCTCCAGGCTGAAGCAACGATCCTGCAAACCGCGCACCACCTGACGCACCGCTGCCGCCGCATTGCACTGCACCTGCGCCATGTAGTGCTCCACGGCGCCCAAACCCTGCTGCTGGATCAGCGCCTCGAGCTGCACCACCCCCAACTGATTGGCCGCCACCTGAGCCTGGAGATCCGCCAGCAGCAGCTCCGGGGCCCGGGGCGGGGTGGGCTCCTGGGCCAAACGCCGCTGCCAGGCCTCCAGTTGCAGCTCCCCATGGCGCACCAGCAACCACTGGTGTAGGCAGAGGCCCTCAGCCGCCAGGGTGGTGCTGAAGGGGGGCATGGAACCGGGGGTGAGACCGCCCACATCCACGTGATGACCGCGGCAGGCCACAAAGGCCACCGGCTGCGGCTGGCCGGCAAACACCGGCGTGATCGCCGTGATGTCGGGCAGGTGCGTGCCCCCATGGAAAGGGTCGTTGCTCAGCAGGGTGTCACCCGGTTGCAACGCCGCCCTGCGGCCAGTGCGCACCTGCTCAAGCAGATCCACCACCACCTCCCCCATCGAACCGAGATGCACCGGGATGTGGGGTGCATTGGCCACGAGCGCACCGCTGTGATCAAACAGGGCACAGGAAAAATCCAACCGCTCACGGATGTTCACCGAGCGGCTGGTGAGCCGCAGCCGCTCCCCCATGCGCTCGGCAATCGCCATGAAGCGGTGATGGAACAACCCCAGCTCCACCGGATCCACCCCCGCAGCAGCCACCGGCGCAGCCACGGCAGGAACCACGCCAGCATCGCGCTCCAGCACGAGGTTGCCGGCCCCATCGCACACCGCACTCCAGCCCGGTTCCAGCACGGTGCAGCCGGTGGCTTCTGGAATCAACGCGGGCCCCTGCAAGCGCTGCCCCGAACGCAACTGCTCGCGCCGCAGCAGCGGCACCTGGCGCCAGCCCCCCTGCGGAGCGCAGTACATCCGCACCGGCTCGGCAGCCGCAGAGGCCGCGCTGGTGCTCGGAGGCGGTAGGGCCTGCAGCGGCGGCTCAAGCTGGGGCCATTCCAGCTCCATGCGTTCCACCACCAGCTGGGTGCCAAGCGGTGGCCGATACCCGAAGCGCTGCTGATGGGCAGCCGCAAAGGCCTCGGTGAGCCCAGCCACATCGCTCTGGCGAGGCCAGGGCAGCAACAGCCCCTGCTCGCTGGCCTGATCCCGCAGTTCCAGGCGCCGTTGCGCTGCTGTGGCCTCGGGCTGCTGTTGCACTTCAGACTCCAGCTGCTGCAACAGCTCCTCCGTGAGCGGCTCCCGCAGCGAACGCTGCTGCCAGCGGCGGGGCTGGGCCTGACCAATGCCCCAGGCCGATAACACCCCCGCCAACGGATGCAGCAGCACCTGATGGAGCCCCAGGGCCGCCGCCAGGCGACAGGCCAGCTGTCCGCCTGCTCCGCCATAGGCGATCAACACACCACCGCGGATGTCGTGGCCGCGAAACAGCGACACCTGCTCAATGGCCGCCGCCATGGTTTCCACGGCGAGATCCAGGGCCCCCTCAGCCAACTGCTCAGCCGTACAAGCCAACGGCTGGGCCAAAGCCGCGAACCGCTGTTGCACGACCTCCGCATCCGGGGGCTGATCGGCCGCAGGGCCAAACACCGCTGGGAAACTGCCCACCTGCAACCGCCCCAGCAGCACATGGGCATCGGTGAGGGTGAGCGGCCCACCGCGGCGGTAGCAGGCGGGTCCTGGATCAGCGCCAGCCGAGCGGGGCCCCACCCGCAGCCGTCCGCCATCGGCGCTGAGGATCGAACCACCACCGGCGGCCACGGTGTGAATCGGCAAGCGGGGCGCCAGCAGCGTGAGCCCAGCCAGCTCGGTCTGGGGGCTGCGCTCCCAATCCTGCGGAGTTTGGCCGGCCGGCACGCAGAACACATCGGTGGAAGTGCCCCCCATATCGAAGCCCACCAGGGCCTGCTGCTGGAACCCGGCCTGGCGCGCTGCCGCCACGGCCCCCACCATGCCGCCGGCGGGGCCCGAGAGAATGGTGTCTTTGGCCAGCAGCTCTGCCGGAGCCAGCAGCGCACCGCTGGAGCCCATCACCTGCAGCTGCACCTGCCGGCCTAAGGCCTCGCGCACCTGGTCGAGGTAGCTGAACAGCACCCGGGCCACCGCCGCCTCCACCAGGGTGGTTTGACCGCGGGGCACCAGGCGCGGCAGCGGGCACACCTGGTGGGAACACACCACGGTATGGAAACCGCACTGGGCCACGAACTGCTGCAGCGCCAGCTCATGGCTGGGATTGCGGTAGGCATGCATCAGGGCGATGGCACAGCTGCCGATGCCGGCGGCGCGAGCCTGCTCAAGGGCCTGCCGCAGAGCACCATCAAGGCTCAGGTGCTGCAGTTCAACGCCGCTGGCATCCAACCGCGCCTCCACCTCCACCACCTGGGCCGCCAGCCACGGGCGGTTCTGGGGCTGCAGCGCAAACAACTCCGGGCGGTGCTGATCACCGATCCGCAGCAGATCCCCCAGGCCTTGGTTGCTGATCAACAGCACCGGGTCACCCGCCTGTTCCAGCAGCGCGTTGGTGGCCACCGTGGTGCCCAGGCGCAGCGCGGCGATGCGGCCACTGGGGATCGGCTGCTGCGGCTGCAGCTGCAACAGGGCGCGAATGGCCTGCACCGCCGGATCTCCCGCCAGCTCAGGCTGCACCGAGAGCACCTTGCGCACATGCAGCTGGCCACTGGGGTCACGCCCCACCAGATCGGTGAAGGTGCCACCGCGATCCACCCAGAACTGCCAGCCCATCACGCCAGGGCCGCCGCATCAGCCCAGATCCACACCCGCGGATGCTGGCGCAGCCAACTGGCAGGCAGGCCTGGATCAGGGCAGCTGTCCAGCAGGCGCTGCAGGATTCCCGCCTTGGCCGCACCGGTGACCACCAGATGGATCTCCTCGGCCGCCAGGATCTCCCTCAGCCCCAGGGTGATGGCCCTGGCCGGCACGTTCTCCGCTGCCCCGCCGAACAGTTCGGCGTTCTGCTGCCGCGTGGCAGGCGACAGCTCCACAACGCGGCAGATCGCATCCGCCCCACAGGGGGGTTCGTTGAAGCCCACATGGCCATTGCTGCCCAGCCCCAGCAACTGCACCCCCACATCACCGGCAGCAGCCAGGGCCTCGCCGTAGGCCTGCGCTGCAGCTGCTGGATCCGTGGTGTGGCCATCGGGCAGCCGCAGCTGGTCATCGCTGAGGCCGAGAGGATCCGCGAGCCGCTGGCGCATGTAATGGCGGTAGCCGGCCGGATCACCCCAGGACAGCCCCACGTAGTCATCGAGGTTGAAGCTCAGCCAGCTGCGTTGCAAAGCGGCCAGCTGCTCGGGAGGCCACGCGAGCAAGCGCGCCACCAAGGCCAGATACAGCGGCTCCATCGTGCGGCCGGTGGCCAACCCCAGGGGGCGGGGCCGCACCTGGGTGAGGCGCTGGCGCAAGCGCTGCTCCAGCAGCTCAGCGCAGGCCTGCAACAACCCCTCAGGCTCTGAGCGCTGAATCAACTGATGGGGAAACACCGGCACGGCAGCTGAGGCAGCGTCTCCAACCTGGCATCAGGGCGGCGGCGGCGGCAGTGGCCACCCCGAGGGGGGGCGATAGGCGCTCAAGGCCGCACCGCGGTAGTAGTGCGCCAGGATCGCGGCATAACTGCTGCCCCTGCGACTGAGCCCATAGGCGCCCCACTGGCTCAGCCCCACCCCATGGCCGAAACCGCGGCCAACGGCGATCAGCTGCGGCCGTAGCCCGAGCCAGTCCTGCAGGCTGGCAAAGGGGCCCTGCGCAGGTTTGGGCTGCTCAAAGCTCACAAAGCTGCTGCGCAGGCCCAGGCGCCGACGCAGCTCCGCAGCCTGCAATTCGAGGCTGCCGCTTGGCCCGTGCACCAGCACCCGCCGCAGCCGACCGGTGCTGGTGCGCTGCAACGGCTCAATCCGCTCCACCCCGCCAATCTCCGCAAAGGAGCGCTGCAGCAACGCCTGCGGCAGCGGTTGACGCCAGCGGAACACCGGACTGTGCTGATCAAAATCAGGCACGCTTTTGAGATAGGGCAACTGCTGGCGCCACACCTCACCACTGTTCTCGGTGAGTCCGCCGCTGCTGCTGTGGAACACCGCCTCGATCAACCGCTGGCCATGGGTGAGCACCTGGCCACGGGTGCTCGCCACCGCCTGGCGGGTGCTGGGGGTTTCTGATTCCAACCCCAAGTACACCTGGCTGCTCACCGTGGCCTTGAGGTCGAAGGGCTGCTGAGGCCGCAGCTGACGCATGGCATAGGTGCGTGCGGCCACCGCCTGCACCCGCAGCGCTTCTGCCGGCCACTGATGGGGCATCTCCGCCCCCACCACGCTGGCCAGATAACTCTCGAGCGGCAGCTGATTGATGGCCTGCAGGCGGCCGTTCTGAAGCTGCAGCTTCAGCACCCCGCGATAGCGGCGCTGCAGCAGCCAGAAGCTGCCGCCGCGCTGGTGCGGCCGCACCCAGAGCACCGCCTGAGGCTCCCCCACCCCCGCAATGCCCTCTGCTGCGGCCCGCAGGGTGATGCCACGGGCAAACACCCCAAGGGAACGGCCGCTGGCATCGAGCACCTGCAACCGCTCATCGCGGGGGGGCACCACCCGCAGCACCTCCTCCTCCTTCAGCAACACCCGCACCTCGGGCGCGGCGGTCGCCTGCACAGCTGCAGCAGCGAGAAACACGGGCACAACCCAGGTGCTCTGACGTGGCACCATCAAAGCCGGGGCCACCATCACGCGCACTTGCAGGTCACTTTTCTCGGTACCAGTTCCGGCGTTCCGAGCCGCAGCCGCAATGTGTCTTCCGTGGCACTGCGCTTGCCCCAGCGGGCCGATCTCTGGCTGTTCGACTGCGGTGAAGCCACGCAGCATCAGTTTCTGCGCAGCGAGCTGCGGGTGTCGCAGCTGCGGCGCATCTTCATCACCCACATGCACGGCGACCACGTGTTCGGGCTGCCTGGGCTGCTGGCCAGCCTCGGCATGGCCGGCACCTGCACGGGCGTGGACCTCTACGGCCCAGCGCCCCTGGAACCGTTCATCACCGCAGCCCTGCAACACTCAGCCACCCGGATCGGCTACCCACTGCGCTTCCACCCGGTGGAACGGGCCGCCGCCGACGGCACCCCACTGCTGGTGGATGGTGAGCTCAGCGTGACCTGCACACCCCTCAAGCACCGTGTGCCGGCCTATGGCTATCGGGTGCAGCAGAGCGAGCGCCCCGGCCGCTTCGACATCGCCAAAGCCAAGGCCATGGGCCTGCCACCGGGGCCGGAATTCGCCCGGCTGAAGGCCGGTGAAACGGTGACCTTCGCCGATGGCCGCCGCGTGGATGGCCGCGAGTTGTGCGGCGCCAGCCAACCCGGGCTGAGCCTGGTGTATTGCACCGACACGGTGTTCAGCGAAAACGCCGTGAAACTCTCCCGCGGGGCGGATCTGCTGATCCACGAGGCCACCTTTTCCCACCGCGATGCGGCGATGGCCTACCAAAAACAGCACTCCACCAGCACGATGGCCGCCCAGACCGCCGCTGAAGCCGGGGTCAAGCAGCTGGCCCTCACCCATCTGAGCCCCCGCTATGTGCCCGGAGCAGCGGAGAGTCCGGATGATCTGCTGCAGGAAGCACGGGCGATCTTCCGCAACACCGTGCTGGCAAAAGACCTTCTCAGCCTGGAGGTGGGCGCCGCTGCCTGCAACAGTCTGTGAGTGGGGCCGCCCTTGCGCCCCGGAAGAGCGGTTTTGCGTGATACAAGAGCTCACAGGAGTCCGTCCACTTGCCCACAACCTCCATGTCCACCGTTCTCCAGGGTCTGAGGCGTCTCGGCGCGCTGCTGCTGCTTCCCGTTGCCCTGCTGCTGTTTGCCCCCTCCGCGGAGGCGCTGCAATGGGATACCGAGAGCCTCACCGTGACCGCCGATCCCAGCGGCTCCCTGGTCACGTTCACGGAAGCTGAGATCAAGTCAGGACGCAAAACCTTCAACACCAGCTGCGGTGAGTGCCACGCCGGCGGCATCACCAAGACCAACCACAACGTGGGCCTCGATCCCGAGACCCTGGCGCTGGCCACCCCCGCCCGCGACAACGTGGAAGCGCTGGTGGACTACATGAAAGATCCCACCTCCTATGACGGCGAGGTGTCGATCGC
The DNA here is from genome assembly GCA_035285765.1 of Synechococcus sp. Taxonomy (GTDB): domain Bacteria; phylum Cyanobacteriota; class Cyanobacteriia; order PCC-6307; family Cyanobiaceae; genus RCC307. The sequence continues at coordinate 11,853 of JAYKIT010000002.1, forward strand.
TGACTTCCACCCCAGCATGCGCAGTGCTGATGTGTTCGTGAAGATGCGTGACCTCAACGACGAAGACCTGCGCCGCATGGCCGGTTACATCCTCACCTCGCCCAAGGTTCAGGGCACGGCCTGGGGCGGCGGCAAGATCTACTTCTGATCCACGCGCTATGCATCAGTGCAGCAGCACTGATATCGGCCCCCGCCAAAAGCGGGGGCTTTTTTAATGGCCTCACGCCTCCTGTGGCTGAGGCGGCAGGGGTGTGGGCTCAGGGCGCCGGCTGTACCACCACTCCTGCAGTTCGGGCGTCAGCCGCTCCGCGAACAGGGTCAGCACGGTCACGGTGGGACGCAGGCCGGGCTGCAGCAGCTCCACCGCATAGGAGGGGCAGCGACGGGCCGCCAGATCGGGCACCAGGCGTTTCCCCACCCGGCGCCAGCTGGGCTCCTTGCTGCGCCATTGCAGGCGGCAGCAGGGCCAGGGCAGCTCCTCGCGATCAAACAGGCGGCAGCAGGGACCCAGCACGCGAAAGCTGTACATCCCACCGGGACTGGGCTGTTCGCTACCGGAGGGCAGCAGCTGATCGTGACTCAACGGGGTGGGCGCAGCCATGGAACGGATACAAAAAAGCCACCCCCTCAGGGGTGGCCGCAATCAGAAACGCTGGGAACTGAGCGCAGATAGCGATCAGTACAGCTCCTCTTCGGCGTGGGTCTTGATGGTGCAGTCGCTGGTGGGGTAGGCAACGCAGGTCAGCACGAAACCGGCTTCGATCTGGTCGTCGTCCAGGAAGCTCTGGTCGCTCTGGTCAACGGTGCCAGCGGTGATCTTGCCAGCGCAGGTGGAGCAGGCGCCTGCACGGCAGGAATAAGGCAGATCAATGCCCTGCTCCTCGGCAGCGTCGAGGATGTACTGATCGTCGGGAACTTCGATGGTCTTGTTCAGGCCCTCGCTTTCGCTGACGAGGGTGACCTTGTAGGACGCCATGGCTGAATTCGTTGCTTAGGTCGGCGGCAAGCCGGGCCTGTTTGGGCCGATTAGTTGTACACCTGACCAGGGCACCACAGGCGCTAGCGCCGGTATCCCCAAATCGTTGGACTTGCACCCATAAGCATGAGTTATGCAACATCCCGCCCCTGGCGGCAGATTGTCAGCAAGCCCCAACGCCCCTGCTCTGCCGAGAGCTCCGCATCCCAGCCATGGGCCTGCAGATGACGCTGGAGCGGAGGCGCCTGCTCCACCAACAAACCACTGAGCAATCCCACGCCATTGGGTCCCAGCAGCCCCGCAAAGGCGGGAGTGAGCTCCGTGAGCACAGGCGCCAGGATGTTGCAAACCAGCAGCTCGGCGCGGCGCCCCTGCAACAGGTTCTCCAGAGCCTCAGCCGAACCCAGGCGCACCGCGAGCCGGTCCCCAACGCCATTGAGCCGGGCGTTCTCCGCCGTGGCCCTCACCGCCAGGGTGTCGGTGTCACTGGCCAGCACCTGGGCCGCGCCCAAGGCCAGCGCAGCAATACCGAGGATGCCGCTGCCGCAACCCAGGTCAGCCACCAGTGCCCCCTGCAGGGGGCAGCGCTCCAGCGCCTCGAGGCAGAGGCGCGTGGTGGGGTGGCTACCGGTGCCAAAGGCGCTACCGGGATCAATCAACAGGGCCTGGCGCTGGGCATGCTCGGCAGGGTGCTCCAGCCAGGCGGGCAAAATCAGCAGCCCGCTGCCCACCGGATCGGGCTGCCAGTGCTGTTTCCAGCTCAAGGACCAATCCTCCTCAGGCAACAACCGCCAGCGCAGCGGCGGCAGAGCCAACCCAAAGGGTTCGGCCATTGCCGCCAGAGCCTGTTCAAGCTGCTGACGCTCAGGTTCTGGCCAATCCGCCTCTGGCAACCAGGCCACCAGCGTGCGTCGTTGGGGCTGTTCGGGTTTGAAGCCCACAGCCACCCGCTGAATTCCCAGGGTCTCGAGCCGCCACAGCAACGATTCCTCCAACTCCCCTGGCGGCTCCAATTCAAGGCACCACCAGGAGGGTTGGGGAGTGGTCGTCATGGCGAAAGCTTCAGAGGGTGACGGGGTGGGCCTCCTGAATGCCGGTGATCGCCTGAATGCTGTTCAGGGTGCTGGAGGGGATGGGGTCATCAAGGCTGAGCACCATCACGGCATCCCCGCGCACGATGCGGCGGCCCACCTGCATGGAGGCGATGTTCACATTGTGCTCACCGAGCAGGGAGCCGAGATTGCCGATGATCCCGGGCATGTCGCGGTGACGGGTGAACAGCATGTGCTGGCTGGGCGGCACGTTGATGGGGAATTCATCAATGCTGGTGATGCGCAGCTCACCTTCGGCAAACACAGCACCGGTGGCGGTATGGCTGCCATTGGCATTGCGGCAGGTGAGCCGCAGGGAACCACCCGCAAAATCACGGCTGGCATCATCTTTCACTTCCAGCACGTGAATGCCGCGGCCCTTGGCTTCAAGCGAGGCATTGACATAGTTGATGCGATCGCCCAGGGCGATGCTGAGCATGCCTTTGAGGGCGGCCACCACCAACGGTTGGCTGGGGTGATGGGCAAACTCACCCTGCAGCAGCACCTCCAGCTCCTGCACTGAGCCACCCGACAGCTGGCTCACCAGCCGGCCGAGGGTTTCCGCCAACTGCAGATGGGGCTTGAGACGCTCCATCACATCGGGGGTGAGACCAGGGATGTTCACGGCGCTGCGGGCTGGCAGCCCCAGCAGCACATCGCGAATCTGCTCGGCCACATCAATGGCCACGTTGGCCTGAGCCTCTTCAGTGGAAGCACCGAGGTGGGGGGTAAGGATCAAGCGATCCTTCACGCTGCGCAGCGGCGAATCAGCCTCCAACGGCTCGTTGGCGTACACATCGAGGGCCGCACCGGCGATCACGCCGTTGTTGAGCGCCTCAGCCAGATCAGCCTCATGAATGATCCCGCCGCGAGCACAGTTCACCAGGCGAGCCGTGGGCTTCATGCTGGCGAGCAGCTCGGCGTTCACCAGGTTTTCGGTGTCCGGCGTGCGCGGCAGGTGCAGGGTGATGTAGTCGGCCTCTTTGAACAGAGCCTCAAGGCTGCTGAGGCGCACACGCAGCTGCTGGGCGCGCTCAGCGGAAATGAACGGGTCGTAGGCGATCAGCTCCATGCCCATGGCCTGGGCCACCCGGGCCACATGGGAGCCGATCTTGCCGAGGCCCACAACGCCGAGACGCTTCTTGTAGAGCTCGTTGCCCACGTAGGTCTTGCGGTCCCAACCACCGGCCGACGTGCTTGTGTGGGCGGCAGGAATGTGGCGAGACAGCGACAGCATCATCGCCAGGGCATGCTCCGCTGCCGCGATGGTGTTGCCCTCAGGCGAATTCACCACAATCACGCCCTGCTTGGTTGCGGCAGGCACGTCAACGTTGTCGACACCAACACCGGCGCGGCCGATGATTTTCAAGCGCGTGGCCGCCTCGATCACCGGTGCGGTCACCTGGGTGCCGGAACGGATCATCAGGGCGTCGTAGTCGCCGATGCTGGCAATCAGCTCGTCCGGCGACAGTCCAGTGCGTACATCCACCGTCGCCACCTGGGACAGGATGTCAATCCCCAGCTGATCAATGGGGTCCGACACCAGTACTTTCGTCATCGTCCGCAGGCATGCGGCTGTGCAGTGTAGTGACCGCTCCCGGA
>JAYKIT010000003.1:0-10458 GCA_035285765.1 Synechococcus sp.
CGCACGCGCTGCAGGTCGCCTTTGAACTGGCGCAGGTTGGTGTAGCTCTGGCAACAACCGCGTGAGAGCAGCAGGTAGCCGGCGCTGCGCTCATAGGCGTGCCAGATCGGCAGCACGCTGAGCACCCGCTCCCCCGGCCTGGGGGACACCGCCACCCCCAGGGTTCGCACCTGATGCAACAGGTTGGCCTGGCTCAGGGGCACCCCCTTGGGGCGCCCGGTGGTGCCTGAGGTGTAGAGGATCGTGGCGATGCGGCTATCGGGGCCCCGAAAGGGCTGCAACAGCGGCGCGGCAGCGGCGCCCGCCTCAAGCAGCTGCTCCCAGCTCAGCTGCCGCACACCAGGCAGTGGCTCCTGGGGTTGGCCATGGAGCAGCAGCACAAAGCGCAGCCCCTGCAAAGCCCCGCTCGCCTGCAACGGCAGCAGCAGGCTGGGGTCCTCCAGCACCAGGGCCGTGGCGGCACAGTCTTGAAGGATGTAGGCAAGCTCCTCCACCGGGGCATTGCTGCCGCGCACCGCTGCCGCAGCACCCAGGCGCATTAGGCCCTGGTCCACCGCCAGCCAGCGCGGCCCGTTTTCAGCAAACAGGGCCACCACATCTCCGGCCTGCACCCCCTGGCCTGCCAGGGCGGCCGCCACCACGGCAATCCGCTGATGCAGCTCAGCAAAGCTGAGGGTTTCAGGTGCAGGGCCATGGGCCATATCCAGCGCCTGCAGGCGGCCATGGGCCTGGGCCAGCTGCGGCCACAAGCCATCAATCCCCTGCAGCTCTGACCAATCCGGCTGCTGAGCCAGGGCCTGTTGATCCATCCGGTCCCCGCGCCACTGCACCCAGGCCTCAGCCATTGCTCCCCGCCAAGCTGCGCAGAGTCTGCTCGCTGATCCATTGCGGTGCTTGCCAGCCAAAGCGCGCGCAGAAGGCCTCAGCCACCAGCTGGCGTAGATCAGCCACGGAAAGCTGGGGCCGCCACTGCTGCAAACGCCCCACCGGCAAGCGCAGCCCACAGGGGGTGATGGCTCCAAATCCGGCCAGATCACAGCTCACATTGAGAGCCAATCCGTGCTGGGTCACCCAACGCCGCGCGCCCACCCCAATGGCCGCCAGCTTCTGGCCCTCGAGCCAAACGCCGGTGAGCCCCTCACGGCGCTGCCCCTGCAGGCCCTGCTGCTGGAGCACATCGAGCACCACCCCCTCCAGCTGACGCAGATACCAATGCAGATCAGGGCGATGCCGCTGCAGATCCAGCACGGGGTAGACCACCAACTGACCTGGCAGGTGGTGGGTCACCTCACCGCCACGGTCAATCCGGTGCAGGGGTGCCGGTGGATCCCTGGGATCGAAGTGCAGATGGGCTTCGCTGGCGCCGCGGCCGAGGGTGTAGCAGGGGGGATGCTCCAGCAAAAGCAGCAGCTCGGGCACGCCCTCATGCGCAGGCTGCTGGGCTTGGATCAGGCGCTGCTGCCAACGGCGCTGCCAGTCCCAGGCCTCTGGAAAGGGCACCAGTCTTTCGAGTGCACAAAGAGATGCGTCTGGCAATACCGGATCCATGCCGCCCTCAATACATTGAATTCAACCCAACAGGACACCGGGAGGTCCCTGTATGAAGCTTCTGATCCATGGCCGCAACCTTGAACTGACCGCTGCGCTGCGGGAGTACACCGAAACCAAGCTCTCGCGGGCGGTGAATCACTTCAATGGCATGGTTCAGGAAGCGGATGTGCACCTATCGGTGGCGCGCAACCCGCGGGTGCCACAGCAAACAGCGGAGGTCACGCTGTTTGCCAGCGGCACGGTGATCCGAGCCCAGGAACGCAGCGAAAACCTCTACGCCTCGATCGACATGGTGGCCAGCAAGCTGACCCGTCAGCTGAAACGCCACAAAGACCGGCGCCAGGGCCACCACCACGGCCATGCCGAACCCCGGCCTGAACCCGACACCATGGCGATGCAGGGCGACCTGCTCGAGGGCCGCAGCGCCGAGCTGCCCGCCCCGGTGGTGCGCCGCAAGTACTTCGCCATGCCGGCCATGAGCCTGGAGGAGGCGATCCACCAGCTCGAGGTGATCGACCACGACTTCTATGTCTTCCGCGGCAAAGACAGCAACACCCTGCAGGTGGTGTACCAGCGCAACCACGGCGGATACGGTGTGATCCAGGCCCGCGAATGATGGAGTGCACGCTGCCGCCGATCCCGCTGAGATCCCCGATCTCGCCCCGCTGATCGATCACGCCCTGCTGCATCCGCGGCAGGGCGCCGAAGCGGTGCAACTCAGCTGTCGCGAAGCCCTGCACCATGGCTTTGCCGGCGTGTGCCTGGCCTCCCGCTGGATGCCCCAGGCCAGGAGCTGGCTCGGTGATCGCGGCCCGGTGAAGCTGATCAGTGTGGTGGGATTCCCCTTTGGAGCCTGCACCAGCGAACTCAAGCGGGCCGAAGCTGAATGGGCGGTGGAATCCGGCGCCGACGAACTGGATTTGGTGCCCGATTTCGCCCTGCTCCTCGATGGCGAGCTCACGGCCCTGCACGACCAGATCGCCGCTCTGGTGGAGCTGGAGCTGCCGTTGAAGCTGATCCTCGAAGCCGACCAGCTCGATCAGCAGCAGCTGGCCACCTTGGTGGAAGTGGCCCTCGATGCCGGTGTGGCGTTTCTCAAAACCGGCAGCGGCTACGGCGATCCAGCCTCACCTGCGGTGGTGCGCCAACTGGTGCAGCTGGCGGGTGGACGCGCCCGTGTGAAGGCGTCTGGAGGGATCCGCAGCCTCAGCCAGGCGGTGGAACTGGTGCAGGCCGGTGCTGAGCGGCTGGGCACCAGCCGTGGGGTGGAGCTGGTCAGGGCCCAGCGCGGATGAGCAGCCCCCCGCGGGAGCGCAGCCTCGAGGGGCTGTGCCTGCGCGCCAGCCCCCTGGGTGAAAACGATCGGTTGCTGGTGCTGCTCACCGAGGAGCAGGGGCTGTTGAAACTGGCTGCCAGTGGGGCCCGTCGGCCCCGCAGCAGCCTGGCGGCCGCTGGCGCTCTCACCCTGATCAAGGCCCAGGTGGCCCGCGGACGCAGCCTGGATCGGCTGCGGCAGATGAGCGTGCTGCACAGCTATGGGCGCCTGGGACAGCGGCTGGAGCTGCTGGCTCCGGCTCAGTGGCTGCTGGAGCTGGCCCAGCTGCTGATCGCTGAAAACGAACCGCTGCAGGGGGCACTGCCGCTGCTGCTGCACCGGCTGGGGCAGCTGGAGGCCCTGCTGAACGAACCGGTGGCATTGCAGCGGCTTGAGGGACTGGCGCTGATGGTTCAAACCAGCGTGCAACTGCTGGAGCTGGCCGGAGTAGGGCTGCCGCTGCAGGTGGACCTGGCTGATGGCGGCCCCCTGGTGCCGCCGATCGGCAACTGGAGCTGGCGCTGCAGCTTGCTGCCAGCCGAAGGCTTCTGCAGCGGCCGCCAGGCCGGCGCCCTGCTGCTGCTCAATGCCTCAGAACTGGCGCTGCTGCAGCGCTTGCTGCGACCCCAGCTGCCGCGCCGGGCCAGTGGTGAACTGATGGGGCCCGAGCGGGTGTGGCGTCATCTGCTGGAGCTGCTGGGCCTCTGGTGCCGTGAACATCTGGGACGCACGCCGAGGGCGATGGCTCTGTTGCGGCAAGATTGGCCGGCGTTGGACGAGCGGCAGTCCGGGTGAGCGATCCCAACAAGCAACCCAGCGGCCTCAAGGCTGTGCTGGCCTTGCCGGGCTTCCGACTGCTCTGGCTAGGGCAGATCTTCTCCCAACTGGCCGACAAGTTCTACATCGTTTTGATGGTGTTTCTGATCGCCCAAACCTGGGCTCAGAGCGCCGGTGCCAGCAGTGGTCCGCTGGCTGGAGCGGCGGAGCTGCTCGGCAATGGCGGCATGCCGGGAAGTGCCATCGGCGACAGTGGCGCCGATGCCCAATGGATCACCCTGCTGGCCACAGGCATTTACGCGGCCAACACGCTGCCGGCAATCGTGCTGGGCGGACTAGCCGGTGTGTGGGCTGATCGCTGGCCCAAACGGGCCGTGATGGTGGCCTCCAATGGCCTGCGCACCCTGGTCACCCTGGCGGTGCCCCTGATGCTGCTGCCAGGCCCCAGCTGGTTGGGGCTGAGCTGGGGCTACTGGGGCCTGCTCACCATCACCTTCTTGGAATCCTGCCTCACGCAGTTTTTTGCACCGGCCGAACTCGCCGCCATCCCACTGCTGGTGGAAAAACCGCTGCTCTTGCCAGCCAATTCCCTCTACACCGCCACCACCATGGCGGCCACGATCGTGGGTTTCGCGGCGGGCGAGCCGTTGATGCAACTGCTCGCCCACCTGGCGGCCAAGGTGGGCATCAGCAACGGCGAGTGCATCCTGGTGCCGCTGGCCTACGGCCTGGCCACCGTGGTGCTGCTGTTCGTGAACACCAACGAACCACCTCGCCGCAGTGGCGACAACAGCGTGTGGCGGGATCTGCGCGAAGGGCTGCAGTTCCTCGGCAAGCAAGCCACCGTGCGTGGCGCTGTGATTCACCTGGTGGTGCTCTACAGCCTGCTGGCGGCGCTCTACGTGCTGTCCATCAGCCTGGCCTCCCAGGTGCTGGGCCTCGGCCCCACGCGCTTTGGCAGCTTGCTGGCCATGAGTGGCCTGGGCCTGGCGATCGGCGCGGTGGTGGTGGCTCAGCTGGGCCACCGCTTCAGCCGCCGCGTGCTGGCCTCCCTTGGTCTGGGCACCATGGGGTTCTCACTGGTGCTGCTGGCCCAGTTGCGCCCGAGCTTCTGGCCCACGCTGCTGCTCTGCGGATTGCTGGGCATCGGAGCCGCTCTCCTTGGCATCCCGGCCCAAACCACGATCCAGGAAGACACACCGGAGCACCTGCGCGGCAAGGTGTTCGGTCTGCAGAACAATCTGGTCAACATCGCCCTCAGCCTGCCGCTGGTGCTGGCCGGCACCCTGGTGGGCAGCGTGGGGCTCAAGCCGGTGCTGCTGCTGCTGGCCCTGCTGGTGCTGGCCGGTGCCGGCATCGAACGCCCCTGGCAGCAGCGCTGAAGTCGTGAGCACACCAAACGCCGCTGCTAATTTTCTTTCCTGGTCCAGCAGAACCTGATGCGGATCGCCTGGCTCGGGAAGAAATCACCGTTCTGCGGCAACGTGTCCTATGGGCTGGCCACCACGGCGGCCCTGCGCGAACGCGGCCACGAGATTCACTTCATCCATTTCGACACCCCCGCCACCCAGATCGGCCGACTGGTGAAACCCGAAGCCGGCGAGGACCACGAACTGAGCGAGGCCAGCCAGGCCGATGTGGCCCTGCCCTACCTGGTGAAATCGCAGATGTACACGATTCCCTCGCCCCGGGCCAGCCGGGAGCTGCGGGAATCGCTGGAGCGCATCCAACCCGATGTGGTGCACGCCAGCCTCACCCTCTCCCCCCTGGATTTCCGCCTGCCGGAGCTCTGCCAACAACTTGGCGTGCCCCTGGTGGCCACCTTTCATCCCCCTTTTGATGCCTCCCTGCGCAACATCACCGCGGGGGGCCAGCAACTCACCTACCAGCTCTATGCCCCTTCACTGGCGCGCTACAGCAAGGTGATCGTGTTCTCCGAACTGCAGGCCGAGGTGCTGGGTCGGCTGGGCGTGCCAGCTGAGCGCCTGGCGGTGATTCCCAATGGCGTGGACCCCCAGCAGTGGCAGCCCGGCCGCTCGCCGCTGCAGCACCACTTCGCTGGGCGCCGGGTGTTTCTCTACATGGGCCGCCTGGCCACGGAAAAAAATGTGGAGGCGCTGCTGCGGGCCTGGAAGCTGGTCAAACCCGAGGGCTGTGTGCTGGTGGTGGTGGGAGATGGCCCCCTGCGCAGCACCCTGGAAACCGCCTACAACGACGACTCACTGATCTGGTGGGGGTACGAGGCCGACCCGCTCAAACGCGTGGCCCTGTTGCAGGCCGCCGAGGTGTTCCTGCTGCCCTCCTTGGTGGAGGGCCTATCGCTGGCCCTGCTGGAGGCGATGGCGAGCGGCTGCGCCTGCGTGGCCACCGATGCGGGGGCTGATGGTGAGGTGCTCTCCGGCGGCGCCGGGATCGTGATCAGCACCCAGGGGGTCACCACCCAGTTGCGCACCCTGCTGCCGGTATTGCGCGATCAACCGCTGCTCACAGCCGAACTGGGCCGCCAAGCCCGCCAGCGCGTGCTGGAGCGCTACACCCTCACAGGCAATATCGATGCCATCGAGCAGCTCTATCGCGGCCTCACGCCACCGCTGCCCCTGGCCGTCTGATTCACAGCTCAGCGCAGCACGCCGCAAACGCCTCGCTGGGGTCTGCAGCCTGGGTGATCGGCCGACCAATCACCAATTGGCTGGCACCGGCTGCCATCGCCTCAGCTGGCCCCATCACCCGAGCCTGATCCCCCACGGCACTGCCCCTGGGGCGGATGCCAGGGGTGACCAGGGCAAACGGCTGCGGGTGCTGCTGCCGCAGGCTGGCGGCCTCCAGCGGAGAGCACACACAACCGCCAATGCCGGCCTGGGCGGCCAGCTGAGCCAAAGCCGGCACCCGCTCGGCAATGCCCTGGGCAATGGCCAGCTCCCGCTGCAACCGCTGCTGCTCCCAGCTGGTGAGCACCGTGACCGCCAGCAGGGTGGGCGCCGCCACACCTGCCGCTTGAGCCCCAGCGCGGGCAGCAGCCTGGGCCGCCTGCAACGCTTCGCTGCCGGCGCAGGCATGCACGGTGATCAGCTCGGCCCCCAGGGCCGCCGCCCGCCGGCAAGCTCCAGCCATGGTGGCTGGGATGTCGTGGAATTTGAGGTCGAGGAACACCCGCAGGCCTTGCTCGCGCAGCTGGGCCACCACCGTTGGGCCCGCCTGCACAAACAGCTCCAGGCCCACTTTCACCCAGCGCAACCCCTGCACCTGCCGCGTGAAAGCCAAGGCGTGCTCAGGCGCCATGCCATCGAGGGCCACGATGATCCGATCAGCGGGATCAGCCAGAAGCAGGGCCACGGTGCAGCCGGGAGCAGCTCACTCCAGTGTGGGCGCTCAAGGGCATCCGCTCAGGGTTGGCGCGCCATCAGCCGCCCCAGATCACCTTGAAAGCGCAGCTGGGCAATCGCCACGGAAATGGCGCGCTGCTGGGCCAGCGGCAGGTTGCGACCGAACACAAAACCCTGGGGCATGCTGCTGCTGAGCGCTGCGGTCACCACGAAGCTGCGCTGCTCGGAGGGGCTCAACATCACGTTGCGCAGGTAATCAATCCGAGCCGCATCGGCAAACACGCTGCCCACCCTGCCGCTGCGCAGCGCGGCCAACAGGCCTTCATCACCGCTCACCGGCTCCATCCGGGCCGCAGCACGCCGGGGCTGCGGCCATGAGGTCAGCTGCTGGCGCAACCACAACTCGGCAATGGTGCCCTGATCCACCGCCACCCCCTCCTGCAGCTTGCGCTGCAGCAGCTGAATCTCGGAGGCATCCGCCGGCTCCGACTGACGGATCAAGGTTTTGGCCGTTTCACCCACAAAGATCGAGATGATCACCAGCCGCAGCAGGGTGGTGCACAGAACCACCACCGTGGCCCAGGCACTGCCGCTCATCTTGTAAACACCAGAGCCCATCAGCAGCATGATCCAGCCCTTGAAAAAGGTGCTGCGGGGGCCTTTGCACTGCACATCGTTGTGGCTGAAGCGACCACAGGTGCACCACAGCACACCCGCCCCCAACAGCGACACCAGAAACAGCGCCAACAGCGAACGCTGCAGCACCGCATCCTTCACCATCGCTCCCAGCACCTTGCTGAAGCCTCCGCCCATGGGCCGCTTGGAGAGGAAGGCCAGGCTGTCGTCCCGGTAGGGCGTGGAGAAGCTCACGATGGCCAGCCGCTCCGGCACCTCATTGAGGCACGACACCCCAACATCCACAGCACCAGCAGCGGCCATGGCAATCAGGGCATCGGGAGTGGCCGCCGGCACGAAGCGGTAGCGCCAACTGTTCTGGGCCGCAATCGCCTCCCAGAGCTCAACGGCCTGCCCCCCATAGAGCGAACCCTGGCGATTGGAGCAGGGCATGGCGTTCTCCACCACACCCACCACCAGCGGTGGGGCTGCCGCAGCCTGCAGGCTGCCCAGCGGCAGCAGCACCAGCAGCGCAAGCCCCGCCTGGCTCAGGCGCCAACACCACCCCTGCACCGATTGAGCCATTGCTGCATTCCAGCCAACCCATGCTGGCAAGGGCGGCAGGCTCTCACCAAACTGCAGCCAGTGAGGTCGAGGCCCTGTGCTGCCCCGCATCATTCATCCCGAGCAGCTGCAGGGCTATCGCTTCAGCGCCCATGACCACTGCCGCCTGGCCCTGCTGAGCACACCGGCGGATGGCGACGACGATCGGGGCACCGCTGAAGCCATGAGCCTGTTCCTCGAAATTCACGACCCCTGCCACCGGGTGCCGCTGCACAGCCATCACCGCTCTGCTGAGTTCTATTTCGTGCTCAGCGGCCAGGTGATCTTCCATGTGGATGAGCGCTCGATCGAAGCCCGCAGCGGCGATTTCGTGGTGGTGCCCGCTGAGGCGGTGCACGATTTCGAAAACCCCGGTCCCAACCGGCTCTATCTGCTCACGGTGCTCAACCGCGATGCGGGCTTTGCCGAACTGCTGCAGCAGGGGATCCCCACACCGTTGGATGCGGAGGATCTCAGCGTGCTGCGCAGCCTTTGACATTCAGGCGATCAGGCGGCGGAAGGTTTTCTTGCCCAGTTGCAGCACCTTGCCTTCCAGCTCTGCAGCGCAGCTGAACTCCTGGTTGGGATCGGTGAGCCGTTCCCCCTCCAAGCGAGCAGCTCCCCCCTGAATCTGGCGGCGCGCCTCGCTGCTGCTGGCACAGAGGCCCACAGCACTGAGCAGATAGAACGCCTTGGCGGGGAAATTCACCGCCGCCAGCGACACCTCAGGCACCTCGGTGGCGGCATCACCGGCACCACCCACCAACTGAGCCGCATCGGCCTGGGCTTTGGCTGCCGCCGACGCTCCATGGCGACTGGCGGTCACCGCCAGGGCCATCGCCTTCTGCTTCTCCCGTGGATTGGCCGGCAAGGCCTCCAGCTCCAGATCGGTGAGCAGGGTCACGTAGTCGTTGATCGCGCCATCACCCACCTTCTCGAGCTTGGAATACATCGAGAGCGGATCCTCTTCCAGCCCCACGGTGTTGCCGAGGCTCTTGCTCATCTTCTGCACACCATCGAGGCCCACAAGAATCGGCAGCAACATGCCGAACTGGGTGCGCTGGCCGAAATGACGCTGCAGATCGCGGCCCATGGCCACATTGAATTTCTGATCGGTGCCACCCAGCTCCACATCGGCATCCACGGCCACCGAGTCGTACCCCTGCAGCAGCGGGTAGAGGAACTCGTGCAGGGCAATCGGAGTGCCACTGCCGTAGCGCTTGGAGAAATCGTCTTTGGCCAGCATCTGCCCCACCGTGGCCGTGCCCAGCAGGGTGATCACCTGGGGCAGATCCAGGGCTTCCAGCCACTCACTGTTGCGGCGCACCTCAAGCCGACCGGGGGTTTCGAAATCCAGCAGGGCACGCTCCTTCGGCTGGCCTTGGCCCAGCTGCTTGAGATAGGTGGTGGCATTGGCCTCCACCTCCTCCTTGCTCAATTGCACCCGCGTGGCGCTCTTACCGGTGGGATCACCAATGCGTGCCGTGAAATCGCCAATGATCAGCACCGCCGTGTGCCCGGCATCCTGAAAAGCCCGCAGCTTGCGAAACAGGATGCTGTGGCCCAGGTGAATGTCGCTGCCGGTGGGATCGATGCCGAGCTTGATGCGCAGTGGTCGCCCCTCCTGCTCAGCCGCTGCCAAGCGTGCAGTCAGGCTCTGGTCAGCATCATCGGCAGCACCGGCGGGAAACAGGTCCACCACCCCACGGCGCAACCAGGCCGGACCATCGATCTGCACCATGAACTGCCACCAGCGCTGAGGCAGGGATCGTAAGCAGCCGCTTCAGGCCTCAGCCTCCAGCTGGGTTTTCATGCGCTCCAGCGTTTGATTCATCTGTTCAAACATCTGCTCAGGGGTGATGCCGAACTGGCTGAGCTGGGTGCGCAGCTGCTCCACCGTGAGCTTGGCCTGGAAATCCTCGGAGAGCTCGAAGCGCTTCATGAACACGCGATAGCGGTCCATCAGCTCCTCCATGCGCTCGATGAACAACTTCTTGCCTTCGCGATCAAACTTGCCGTACTCGCCACCGAGCTGCATCAGCGACTGATAGTCGCCAAACAGGCGTTTGGCCTCGTCCTGAACGATGTCGGACTCGAAGAACCCCATGGGCAATCGCGCACAACCGCCATTCTGGGCGGCCCCCAGGCCCTGGCCAGGGCGGATGCCCGACCGGATACTGGCTTCATGGCTCCGTTGCTGATCTGATGCCCCGAACCCGCCACTGGCTCGACCCAATGGCCCGCCGGGTGCTCCAGTTCATGGGGGATCTGCCC
>JAYKIT010000004.1:0-4165 GCA_035285765.1 Synechococcus sp.
GGGGCTTCACCTCGATCATTTTTGAGAACTTCAATCTGGCCAAGTTCCAGCAGATCCGCTCCACCTTGCTGCAGTGGGAGCGCTTCACCACTGGAAACACCCACACCGCCTGGGTGATCTGCCGCCAGGTGGAGCAGAACGCTCCACGGCTGGGCATTGATCTGGCCAAGGCCAAGGTGGCTGTGGTGGGTGCCACTGGTGATATTGGCAGTGCTGTCTGCCGCTGGCTGGTCAATCGCACCGGTGTGGGTGAGCTGCTGTTGGTGGCCCGTCAGCAGCAGCGCCTGGAAGATCTGCGCGCGGATCTTGGTGGTGGCCGCATCCTGCCGTTGGAGCAGGCCCTGCCTGAAGCGGATGTGGTGGTGTGGGTGGCTTCGTTGCCCCAGACCCTCAACCTGTCTGGCCTGCCTCTCTCCAAGCCCTGCTTGATGATCGATGGGGGGTATCCCAAAAATCTCGATAGCAAGGTGATGGCCGACAACGTCACCGTGTTGAAGGGGGGCATTGTGGAGTTCGCCCGCGATATCGGCTGGCAGATGATGGCCGTGGCTGATATGGCCAATCCTCAGCGTCAGCTGTTTGCCTGTTTCGCCGAGGCAATGCTGCTGGAGTTCGAGGGCTGGCACACCAATTTCAGCTGGGGCCGCAACAACATCACCCTGGAGGCCATGGAACAGATTGGCAACGCCTCTCTGCGTCACGGCTTCTCGGCGCTTGGTCTCGACCCTTCCGTGGCTTCCCCCGCACCCGTCGCTGCCTGATTCCCCATGGCTCCTCGCCGCATCCTGCTCGATTTCGAGAAGCCCTTGGTGGATCTCGAGGAGCAGATCGAGCAGATTCGTCAGCTGGCTCGCGATTCCGAAGTGGATGTGAGCCAGCAGCTGCAGCAGCTGGAAACGCTGGCCACCCGCCGGCGTGAAGAGATTTTCGGCTCCCTCACCCCATCCCAGAAGATTCAGGTGGCGCGCCATCCCCAGCGCCCCAGCTGCCTGGATTACATCCAGCTGATCAGCGATGAGTGGTTTGAACTGCACGGTGACCGCGGCGGTTCCGATGACATGGCCATGGTGGGGGGGCTGGGCAAGCTCGATGGCCGTCCGGTGCTGTTCCTGGGCCACCAGAAGGGGCGTGACACCAAGGAAAATGTGGCCCGCAACTTCGGCATGGCCTCGCCGGGGGGCTACCGCAAAGCCCTGCGTTTGATGCAGCACGCCGATCGCTTTGGTTTGGCGGTGGTGTGTTTCATCGATACCCCTGGCGCCTATGCCGGCCTCAAGGCTGAAGAGCTGGGGCAGGGCGAAGCGATTGCCGTGAACCTGCGCGAGATGTTCGGTCTGCGGGTGCCCATCGTGGCCACGGTGATCGGTGAAGGCGGCTCCGGTGGTGCCTTGGGGATCGGCGTGGCCGACCGCCTGATGATGTTTGAGCACTCGGTGTACACCGTGGCCAGCCCTGAAGCCTGTGCCTCGATCCTGTGGCGCGATGCGGCCAAGGCCTCCACCGCCGCCGAAGCGCTCAAGATCACCGCCCGTGATCTCAGCCAGCTGGGCATTGTGGACCGGGTGCTGAATGAGCCAGCCGGCGGCAACCATTGGGCGCCACTGCAGGCGGCAGAAACCCTGAAAACCGCACTCTGCGAGGAGCTGGCGGTGCTGGCGGCCTTGCCTCAGCAGGCGTTGCTGGATCAGCGCTATGCCAAATACCGCCGTATTGGCCAGTTTCTCGAGCAGATGGAACCCGCCGCCGCCTAATTGCGAAGCGCGGATTTTGCAAAGAGCGTTTAGTATTTCTTAAAGAAACCGAATCCTCGGTTTTGTTCCCCGCCTTCAGTTCTTGTCTTCGACAGCCCTGATCACTGGTGCCTCCCGGGGTATTGGCGCTGCAACGGCACTGCGCTTTGCAGAGGCCGGTTGGAATCTCCAGCTGATCGCCCGCTCTGCCGATGGCCTCGAGGCCACGGCCCAGGCCTGCCGCGCCCATGGCGTGGTGGTGCACACCATGGGCGTGGATTTCAGCGATCCCAGTGCCATTCCTGCCACGATCTCCAGCCTGCAGCAGCAGGGTGGTACTCCGGCTGTGGTGATCAACAACGCCGGGGCGGCCCTCACGGCCCCCCTCGCTGAGGTGAGCCTGGAGCAGTGGCAGTGGCTGCTGCAACTCAATCTCACCAGCATCTTTCAGGTGTGTTCTGCGCTGCTGCCCGCTCTGCGGGCGGCTGGTGGTGGTTTGATCATCAACATCAGCAGCCACGCAGCCCGCTCCGCCTTCCCCGGCTGGGGCGCTTATTGCACCAGCAAGGCAGCGCTGCAGGCCTTCAGCCGTTGTTTGGCAGAAGATGAGCGCTCCAACGGCATCCGTGTGAGCACGCTCACGCTGGGAGCGGTGGACACCCCCCTGTGGGACACCCCCACGGTGCAGGCCGATTTTGATCGTTGTGCCATGCTCCCCGTGACCCGGGTTGCCGACACCCTGCTGCATATGGCGCAGCAACCCCCCCAGCTCCTGCTGGAAGACATCACCCTCATGCCCGCCGCCGGCGCGCTCTGAGTTCCATGACTGCTTTTGACGACCACAGCACCGTGATTGAGGCCTCAACCGCTTCGAGCCCCGTGCTCAACGGTGCCAGCCTGGGCCGCAGCAGCGTGCGCAGCATCAGCAGCGTGATCCGGGCGCGCCTCGATGCCGCCAAGGTGCCCTACCTGGCCAACGACAACGTGGCGGATCACCTGCTTGAAGGTGAGCTTGAGCTGCTGCAGAAGGAGGTGGCCGATCGCGTGCGCGACCTGCTGCGCACGCTGCTGATCGACATCGAGAACGATCACAACACCGAGGAAACGGCCGAGCGGGTGGCCAAGATGTACCTCCACGAGGTGTTCAAGGGGCGCTATCACCAGCAGCCCAAGATCGCCAGCTTCCCGAATGTGAAGCAGCTCGATGAGATCTACACCGTGGGTCCCATCAGCGTTCGCTCCGCTTGCTCCCACCACCTGGTGCCGATTCTGGGCAACTGCTGGATCGGCATCAAGCCGGGCGAGCGGGTGATTGGGCTCAGCAAATTTGCCCGCGTGGCCGATTGGGTGTTCTCCCGTCCTCACATCCAGGAGGAGGCCGTGATGATCCTGGCCGATGAGATTGAGCGTCTCTGTGAGCCCATGGGTCTGGCCATCCTGGTGAAGGCTCAGCACTACTGCATGAAGTGGCGCGGCGTGAAGGAGCCCCAAACCAGCATGGTGAACTCCGTGGTTCGCGGTGATTTCCGCCACGATCCCAATCTCAAAGCCGAGTTCTTTGAGCTGGTGAAGCAGCAGGAATCGATGCTGGGCTGAGCCGCATCAGGGGCCGATCACCGGCCCCAATGGGGCTGAAGCCACCCGTTGATGCCCTTCGGGGGTGATCACGATGGCCACGGCCATCACTTCAAGCCCCACATCCTGGGGCTGAATCGTGTAGCTGCTGGTTGCCGTTTCACTGATCAGCACCCAGCCGTTCTCGCCTTGGCGGTACCAGTGGATGGCGCTCGGTTGCAGTGACCCGCCATTGGCGTTGAGCCATTCAGCAGCAATCAGGCTGCCGATCAGCGCTTCGCCGCTCAGCTCCAGTTGGCCCAGGCGATTGATCGCGCCCTGCAGGGCACTGGCTTCGCTGATGGCCGCATCGGTTTGCTGTTTCAGCACCTTGATCTGCTGCTGGGGCGTGAGGTGATTCATGCCCGGTACGCACTCCAGCTGCCCTGCCACCAATTGGCAGCCCATCAACATGCCCTGGGCGAGCAGGGGAAACAGCGAAGCCATGGCAAAGCGGGTGGCGCTGCCTGCAGTGTGCTGGCGTTAACCCTTCAGTGCAGCCATCAGGGCGGCCACCTGTTGCAGATCCTTGGTTCCCGGAGCTGTTTCCACCCCACTGGAGGCATCAAGCCCGCAGGGGTGCAGCTGTAAGCCCTCGAGTTGCTCCAGCACGCTGGCCGCCGTGGCGGGGCTGATGCCGCCTGCCAACCACCAGGGCAGATCGGGGGCGAAACCACCGAGCAACTGCAAGGGAAGTTGTTGGCCGGTGCCGCCGTGGGCGCCGGCGCTCCAGGCATCCAGCAGCACACCATCCACGCACGTGCTGTAGCGAGCAGCGCTCTGCAGATCGGCGGCGCTGCGGATCCGCAGCGCTTTCCACA
>JAYKIT010000005.1:0-3050 GCA_035285765.1 Synechococcus sp.
GCTGGCCACATGGCCGCTCACCAGCTGCCCCACTTCCAGCTCCGAGAAGCGGGCCGCCAGGGCCGCTTTCTTTTCCGAGAGCACCAACTTGCGGGTGTCGGGGTTCACCTCGAGGAAGGCCACCCCCTTGGTTTTGCCCACCAGCGCTTCGTGGTTCTCCCCCTCATGCAGCTGGGAGCGGGGAATGAAGCCGCGCAGACCCTCCAGATCGCAGGTGCAGCCGCCGCGGTTGAAACCGGTGATCTTCACCTGCACCACCTTGCCGTCCTTCTCCAGCTGGCGCACCCGCTCCCAGGCCTGGCGCAGGGCCAGGGCACGGCAGCTGATGGTCACCATGCCATCGGCGTTCTGCTCGCGGGTGACCAGCACCTGCACTTCGGTGCCTTTGGGGAACCGGGTTTTGAGCTCGGTGACCACCCCTAGGCCGCACTCGCTCTTGGGCATGAAGCCCGGGGCTTTGCCGCCGATATCCACATAGATCCCGTCGCTTTCGTGCTCGATCACCGTGCCGGTCACCACATCGCCGGTGGCGCCGATCGGCTCGTTCTCATCAAGGGCAGCCAGGAAGGCCTCCTCGTCGAAATCGAAGTCATCCACCACGCGGTTGGCCCGTTGGGGCTCCCGCTGCTGTTGCTGCTGATCCGCCTGCTGCGGCCGGCTTTGGCGCCTGGGCTGCTGATCGGCTGGCCCCAGCAGGTCGGCCATGGTCATGCCGGCCATCGGGTCGGGGGCATCGATGTCGCTGCCACCGCCACGCTGGGGGGAGGCTGGAGCCTCCAGCCGCGCTGCGCTCTGCTGCTGGGCTTGTTGCGCCTGGCGCTGGGCTTCCGCTTCGCGGGCGCGGCGCTCTTCCTCGTCCTTTTTGTTGATCGCCAGGATGGCGAGGGGCTTCTGCAGTGACCCCGGAGAGAAGGGCTTCTTGGGGCTGTCGCTGCCGGGGCCGCTCATGACCTGATTCATGCGATCACACACTGTAGGCAGGGTGCTTCGCGTTGATAGCGATGGTGCGGCGACTTGACCATCTGTCCTGGCCGCTGGTGGAAGCCCAGGCCCGGCGCCCAGGCGCCACGGTGGTGCTGCCCGTGGGGGCGGTGGAGCAGCACGGCCCCCACCTGCCTCTGGCCACGGATCTGATCTTTGCCGATGCGGTGCTGCAACGGGCGCTTGAGCGTTTGCCGGCTGAGGCTCCCATCTGGTCGCTGCCGGCGCTGGGCTATGGCTTTTCGCCTGAGCACCTCGGCTTCCCCGGCACGGTGAGCCTGCCGGCGGAGGTGCTGCTGGCCCAGCTCGAGGCCGTGGCGGCTTCCCTGGCCCAGGCGGGATTCCGCCGATTGGTGCTCTTCAACGGCCATGGCGGTCAGATCGCCCTGCTGCAGGTGGCCGCTCGGCAGCTGCAGCAACGCTGGCCTGCGTTGGCGGTGTTCCCCTGGTTCCTCTGGAGTGGTCCTGAGGGGGTGCTGGAGCTGATTCCCGAACCCGAGCGCAGTCAGGGATTGCACGCCGGCCGTTTGGAAACCAGCTTGATGCTGGCCCTGCATCCAGAGTTGGTGGGGCCCTTGCCGGTGGCGGAGCCCCTGCCGCAGCCGCCGGCTGGCCTGTCGCTGGAGGGGGCTGTGCCCACGGCCTGGCGCACCAAAGCGGTGAGCCGCAGTGGGGTGGTGGGCGATCCCAACGGCGCTTCAGAGGCGGAGGGGGAGCGCGTGCTGGAGGGGCTGGTGCAGGGCTGGTGTGTGCTCTTCAACACCTTGCTGAACACCAGCTGGCCCCACTGAAGGGCTGCCATCGGTACAGTGCAACGTCAAATCCCTGCTGTAAAGCTGTAATGGCCTCCTCGGTTCTGGATTCCAGTGTTGACGGCGCTCCCTCCTTTGAGATTGAGCTCCCCGACTTCACCACGGAGGCTTACAAGTCTGCTTACAGCCGTATCAACGCCATCGTGATCGAGGGCGAGCAGGAGGCGCACGACAACTACATCTCCCTGGGCACGCTGATTCCCGAGCAGGCCGATGAGCTCACTCAGCTGGCTCGCATGGAGCTCAAACACATGAAGGGGTTCCAGGCCTGCGGCAAGAACCTCAGCGTGGAACCGGATATGGCGTTCGCCAAGCAATTCTTCTCCGATCTGCACGGCAACTTCCGCACCGCCCTCGATGACGGCAAGGTGGTCACCTGCCTGGTGATTCAAGCCCTGATGATCGAGGCGTTTGCCATCGCGGCTTATCACATCTATATCCCTGTGGCAGATCCGTTCGCCCGCAAGATCACCGAAGGGGTGGTGAAGGACGAATACACCCACCTCAATTACGGCCAGGAGTGGCTCAAGGCCAATTTCGAATCCAGCCGCGACGAGATCATCGAAGCCAACAAGACCAACCTGCCGATCATTCGCCGCATGCTGGAAGAGGTGGCTGATGACGCTGCCGAGCTGCAGATGGAAAAGGAGAGCCTGATTGAAGACTTCCTGATCGCTTATCAGGAGGCTCTGATGGACATCGGCTTCGGTCCCCGTGACCTTGCCAAGATGAGTGCAGCAGCGCTGGTGGCCTAAGACCCGCGCGTCCCGCGTGGTGTCGTGGGACACTCAATGGACTCTTTCCCGGTTCCGGCCTTCGGGCCGGTCAGTGCGGTTAACGAATGTTTGGTCTGATCGGTCACTCCAGCAGTTTTCGTGATGCCCGCATCACGGCCCGTGATCTCGGCTTCGAGGATCTGGCCGATGGCGAACTCGATCTCTGGTGCAGTGCGCCGCCGCAGCTGGTGGAAACCTTCGAGGTGACCAGCAACACCGGCAAGTCCATCGAGGGCACTTATATCGATTCCTGTTTTGTGCCGGAGATGCTGAGCCGTTTCAAAACGGCCACGCGCAAGGTGCAGAACGCCATGGAGTTGGCTCAGAAGCGTGGCATCAACATCACCGCGCTGGGGGGCTTCACCTCGATCATTTTTGAGAACTTCAATCTGGCCAAGTTCCAGCAGATCCGCTCCACCTTGCTGCAGTGGGAGCGCTTCACCACTGGAAACACCCACACCGCCTGGGTGATCTGCCGCCA
>JAYKIT010000006.1:0-8843 GCA_035285765.1 Synechococcus sp.
GGGGGTGGCCTTCCTCGAGGTGAACCCCGACACCCGCAAGTTGGTGCTCTCGGAAAAGAAAGCGGCCCTGGCGGCCCGCTTCTCGGAGCTGGAAGTGGGGCAGCTGGTGAGCGGCCATGTGGCCAGCATCAAGCCCTACGGCTTCTTCGTGGATCTCGGTGGGGTGAGCGGCCTGCTGCACCACAGCTGCGTCACTGGGGCCAACCTGCGCGATCTGCGCGAGGCCTTCCAAACCGGTGATGAGGTGAAGGCTCTGGTGACCGAGCTCGATCCCGGCCGCGGCCGCATCGGCCTCAACACCGCCCTGCTGGAGAACCAGCCCGGGGAGCTGCTAGTGAACAAAGAAGCGATCTTCACAGAAGCCCAAGACCGGGCCAACCGTGCTCGCAACATGCTGCGCATCCAGGAACAGAACGCCGGATGAGCGCAGCCAACGATGTTTGGGAGCTCGATTACTACTCCCGTCCGCTGCTGGATGAGAACGGCAAAAAACGCTGGGAACTGCTGCTGAGCAATGGCGATGGCAGCTTCCGTTGGCAGCGTTTCTGTGCCGCCAGCAGCGTGAATTCTGTTTGGCTCAAGGAAGCCCTTGGCGACGCTCTGGCCCAGGCCCACAGCGATGGGGCCAGCCCGCCGCGGCGGCTGCGCTGCTGGCGCAGTTCGATGCGCACGATGGTGCAACGGGCCGCCGAACAACTGGGGCTTGAGATGGTGCCCAGCCGCCGCTGCTACGCGCTGGTGGAGTGGCTGATGCAACGGGAGGCCGAGGTGTATCCCGCCATGGATGGCTTCATGAATGGCCCCCTGGCTCCGCCGGCAATGCCACTGCAGCCACTGGCGATTCCCCTGCCTGAGGCCGTGCGCGGTGACAGCTGGGGTTGGGCCAACCTGCCCGTGGCCAGCCTGGCGGAGGCGGCCGAGTGGCCCATGGATTTCAGTGGCCTGGTGCCACTGCCGGCCAGCGATGGCAGTGCCAGCGTGCCCGGCCTGCGCCTGTTCAGCCGCAGCCGCTCCCTCGCCCTGGCCGGCTGGCTCAGCGGGCTGGAGCCGGTGCGTCTTGAGGTGAGTGGCCGTCAGCTGGTGCTGGAAGCCGGCATGGAAGACCGCTGGCTGGTGAGCGATCTGGCCGATGATGAGGCCAGCTCGGCGCGCCAGGCCTTTGAGCAGGCCCGCCAACAGGCGGGAGGGCTGCAGTTCCTGGCTGTGCAGAGCAGCCCGGAGGCCAGTGAATTCGCTGGCTTCTGGCTGTTGCGCGACCTGCCGGATGTCTGAGCAGCTAGCAGCGCCGTTCGATCGCCCGGATCGTGGCTTCAACCAGCTGCCAGGCTGGAGCTGGATCGGCACCTACGGCGGGTATTACCTGCAGTGCAATGCCCTGCAGGCCTTTGAACATGGATTCTTCACCCGCCAGTGGCAGGGTCGTGGCCCCCATGAGCTGGTGGGCTACGTGAGCGCTGGCGTGAGCGTGCATCGCCCCCAGCAGGTGCACGGCGGCACCGTGTTGGCGGCCAGCCAGGCCGCCAACGAACCCTGGCCCGATGCTGATGGCTTGGTGAGTGATGCCGGGGGGCAGAGCCTCTGGGTGTGCGGCGCCGATTGCACCCCAGTGCTGCTGGCCGATCCGGCCAGTGGCCACGTGGCCGCCTGCCACGCCGGCTGGCGCGGGGTGGCCGCCGAGATCTTGAGCCATGCCGTGGCAGCCCTTGAGCAGCGGGGGGCGCAGCGCCGTGAGCTGCTGGTGGCCCTGGGCCCGGCGGTGAGCGGCGCCAACTATCAGGTGGAGCGCAGGGTGAGTGAGCAGCTGGGCTCGATCAGCGCACTTCAGGCCGCCGGGGCCCTGCTGGAGGATCCAGAGCCCCAGCGCGACCGGCTCGACATCCGCCTCGCCGCCAGGCTGCAGCTGCTGGAGCTCGGCCTAACGCCCGAGCATCTCCACCTCTGCCCCCTCTGCACCGTGGCGGAGCCGCTGCTGTTCCATTCCTGGCGCCGCGATCAGGTGAAAGCCGTGCAATGGAGCACGATCGTTAGCCAAGCCGCCTGAAGGCCACGGTGAGATTGTTGGCCGGCATCGGCCAGCGGCCCGCAGGCGCCAAACCATGGCTGGCCGCCAGAGCGCCCACCTGTTCGAGCTGGCGCAAGCCCCAGCGCGAATCACGGCTGCGCAGGCTGGCATCAAACGCTTCATTGCTGGGGCTGGTGGCCACATCGGCCTCCAAAAACGGGCCGTAGAGCACCAGCAGCGCCCCAGGGGCCAGCTGGCTGGCGGCTTCCGCCATCAACCCCTCACAGGCTTGCCAGGGGGCGATATGAATCATGTTGATGCAGAGCATCAACGCCGGATTCAGGCGCGGCCATGGGCCCACGGTGGCATCGAGTGCCAAGGGGGGCTCCATGGCCTGCAACCCCAACACACGGGCCCAGGCCACCAGGCTGCTGCGGTGCTCCAGCACGGGATCGCTGCCCTGCCAGCGCAGCTGGGGATGGCTGGCGGCAAAGCGCTGCTGGAAATAAGAGAGATGCTCACCACTGCCGCTGGCGATCTCCAGCACCAGGCCCTGGTGGGGCAGCAAAGGCTCCAACACTGCAGCAATCGCCTCGCGGTTGCGCTCGGTGGCGGCAAACCACAGGCGTGCATCGGAGCCATCCGCGTGCATGGCAGCCTTGGGGCAGAGGGTGGTTCCACGATGGCGCAGGGGTTCTGGTCGCAAAAGCCCTGGTGGTGTCAGCCCTGGTCGATCCTGCTCACCGGTGTGCTGCTGATCGCAGCCAGCTGGCTGCTGCTGCAGCGCTGGTGGCTCACGGCATTGGTGGCGGTGCCAGTGCTGGCCTGGTGGGCCCTGTTCCTGGTGGTGGTGCCCTACACCACGCCCCTGCCCGAGGAGCTGCCCAATCCCCCGAAATGAGTGCAGATTGAGCAGAGATCCTGAATCCGCGCTGCCTTGAGCATCGATCTGCACGTGCACCTGGCGCCCGAGCAGCGGCAGGCCATGGCTGAGGCGGCGCTGCCCTGCCTGCTCACGATGGCTCGGCTCCATGGCGATCCCTCCCCCCGCGCCCTGGCCGCCATCACAGCGATCCGCGATCAACTGCTGCAGGTGGAGCTGCCCTTGGCCGCGCTGCCCAGCCTGGAGCCGGGGGCCATGGCGGCCGCCATCAAGGCCTGCAATCCGGATCCGCAATGGCGCGAGCGCGTGCTGCGCGGCATGACCCTGGTGGCGATGTTCGATGGAGAACTGAGCCCTGAGGCCCTGAAGCTGCTGGAGCGCACGGCCGAGGCCTTCCAGGTGCCGGCCACGCCGGTGCACAGCTTCCGCCATGTGATGCAAGGGCATCAACAGATGGTGCGCTTCGATCTGCTGCGCCGCAGCTTCGTGCGCCAGGCCATGAAAGCCACCCTGCGCGATGAAGGCTTTGCCGCAGTGATGGCCACGCTGAAGGTGCTCAGCGGCCATGAAGACCGGGCCATGCTGGAGCGCTTTGAGGGGCTGCGCGGCTACCCACCAGGCAGCTTCGGCCGCGCCTACGCCAGCTTCATCGAGCGCAATGGCTTCAGCTTTCCCGGGGCACCGGGCGGGCCACCGCCCCCGGTGTTTCGCCATGACTGCTGCCACGTGCTGGGGGGCTATGGCACCACCGCCGCGGAAGAAGGGGCCGTGGTGGGCTTCCAGGCCGGGTTTGAACAACTCGATCCCTTCGACGTGCTGATGTTCGTGATGGCTCAATTTGAGCTGGGCATCGGCAGCTCGCCGTTTCTGCCTGGGGAGTGGCACCAACTCGATCCGCAACGGGTGTTTGCGGGCCTCGCGCACGGCAGCCAGGTGAACACCGATCTGATCAGCGCCATCGATCCCTGGGATCACTTCAGCGATCCACTGGAGGAGGTGCGGCAGCGGTTCTCGATTCCCCCACGCGGGCGTGAGCCGGAGTACCCCGATGGCTGCTGATCCCCTGGCCCTGGTGGCGGCATGGCCCAGCGAGGTGCCGCTGATCAGCCTCGAGGAGGCCCTGGAGCAGAGCCTGCTGCAGAGCGGCCGCAGCCGGGAGGAGTACCTGCGGCGGCTGGCACAGGATCTGGGCAAACCGCAGCTGCAGCCGCTGCTGTGGCTGCTGCCGCGGCGCTGGCGGCTGGGGGCAGCCCAGTGGCCCCAACGGCTCCATGGCTTGGCCCAGGTGCTGGAGCAGGGGTTGCTGACGCCGGCACTGCTGGCGGTGCTCAGCGATGAACTGGCCGCCCTCCTGCCGGAGCCTGCCACGGCCTGCTCCGCGCTGGAGCGCTGGCGCACCCCACCCACCGGCAGCTGGGAGCAACTGTTGGAGCTGGCGCGCTGCGGCGAGCCGGTGGATGGGGTGGTGGCTGCAGCCCAGGAGGCACACCTCAGCCCTGGGCTGCAATGGCGCAATGTGGGGCTGCACTACGGGCAGAACAGCGCTCAGCGCCAAGCCAATGCCACGGCAGCCCGCTGGCTCAACCACGCCGGCAGCCAGCTCAACGCCACATCAACACCGCCGCAGGGTGGACGCCAGCTGATCGCCGAGCTGCAGCAGCAGGGCTGGCGGATCGAGGCCCGCTGCCGCGCCAGCGTGGCCAGCTTCGGCTTCGGAGCCAGCCTGCACGCGGCCGGCGGCCCATGGCAGCAGGTGCCCATCGCCCTGCCCTTGCGCAGCGGGCTGCTGGATCGCCATGGGAACGAGATCCACGCGCTGCTGCCCCACAGCAGCGTGGAGCTGGAGCTGCAGGGGCCGGGTGTGCAGCTGCTGTTGCAGTTTTATCAAGGCACTGAGGGGCTGTGCGGCTGGGAAGCGCTCAATGACCTGCAGCGACCCTGGCAGAACGATCGCCAGAACGGCACCGTTCGCTACCAGGGAGAGCCATTCAGCGGCAACAACCTGCTGGAGCTGATGGATCTCTGTGATGTGATCGCCTGGGTGCATAACAGCCTGGCCAGCCAAGCCCAGCTGCGGCTGGGGGGCTACGGCACCCTGGGCTTCTGCATCGACACCACCGCCCTGGTGCAACAGGCCTGCTGGGGCCATTGCCAACTGTTCCCGCTGCTGCTGGGGGGGCCCTGGCGCGAACGCCTCAGCCGCTGTGCCGTGCAGCTGCGCGGACAACTGCCCGCCAGCCATCAAGCGGCCATCGATCGCTACCTGGAGGCGCTCCACCAACTGCCGCTGGATCTCTCGCTGCATGGCAGCAGCGCC
Source organism: Synechococcus sp. (assembly GCA_035285765.1). Classification (GTDB taxonomy): domain Bacteria; phylum Cyanobacteriota; class Cyanobacteriia; order PCC-6307; family Cyanobiaceae; genus RCC307. The sequence continues at coordinate 5,203 of JAYKIT010000006.1, forward strand.
GAGCAAGCCTGGCGGCGCCTGCGCAGCAGCCAGCCCTCAAGCAGCCCCTTCCTGCTGGTCCAGCACCTGCAGGATGCGGCGGATCACCTCACTGCGGTAACGCTCTGAAAACGGCCCGCGCGAGCCGTTGTGGGTCATGCCGGGCACCATCAGGCGCTGCACCAGGCCCTGGCGACGGGCACGGTTCCACTTCGTGAACGGCAAGATCGCCAAACGCCCGGGATAGGCGATCTGCCCCAGGGCCGCCACCGGATCCACCGTGCCCACGATCATCGTGATGCGGCGCAGACCCTCCAGCCATTGGTTGCCGCTGAACACCCCGCAGAAGGTGATGATCTGCACCGGCACGCCACAGATCTGGCGCAAATAATCCGCCACCCCCATCGCCATCTCACCACCACCGCTGTAGCCCAGCAGCACCAGTTCAGCGCCACCACTGGGATCAAAGCCCTCCTCCATCAGGCGCAGGGTGATCTTGAGCGCCAATTCGTAGTTGAGGATCGGCCCATAGCGCCGATCCGATGAGATCCCCACCTTGATCACGTTGTTGGCCTGCACCAGCACGCTGGCCAGCAGGCACACCACCGCGTTGGGGTGATGCTCCTGCAGGGCAAAAAGGCGACGCCAGAACCAAGCACTGCCGTGGTCATCGGCCAGGCCCACCTCCAGCACGGTGTAGGTCTCCAAACCACGCACCAACCGATGGTCGTGCTGTAGCCGCAGCTGCAGCTCCTCGAGGAAAGCGCTCACGCGGGGGGGGTGATCCCGCTCCAATTGATGAATGCCATCGAGATAGATCACAAAACGGCGCACCGGGCGGAGCGAGCCCTGGGGCTTGGCCATCGAGAGCAGCTCAGCCGGTACGGGCATGCCCTCAAGCCACCCCTCCCAGAAGGCGAACTGATTCACCAGCGAGTAGATGCCTGCAATCGGAATCAACAGCAGCAGCGCCAGGAAGAGATCGCGGCCGAGGCGCAGCACATCGATCAGATCGAGATCAAGCGGATGCACCCAGGAGCGGTGGCCCGCCACGAGCAGCACCATAGCCAGCACCAGCAGCACCACCAGCAACAGCGCCCGCAGGTTGCGGCGTTGCTGCTTGGCCAGATCACGGGCATGGGGAGCAGCTGCTGCCATGGCTCAATCGCGCAGCTCAGAGGCCAGGCGGCAATAGCTGCGGCGCCAGCTCTGGCGAAACACCAGGGCCACCATCAACAACGCCACCAGATAGCCCGGTGCGGTGATCAACAGCACCTGCTCATAGGGAAGCCCAAAACGCAGATGCACCAGGGTGACCACATTGAGATGGATCAGCACCCAGATCGTGATCGCGATCAAATCACTGATGTAGGGGGCAGCCACCAGCACATAGAACAGACCAGGGGTGAGGGCACCACCGATGGCATTGAAAAACACATCGGGGCGAATCAGCTGATCAGCCACCAGGGCAATCATCAACAGATTGAAAAAATTCCCAATCAACAGCGCTGCCCCCAGCACCAGGGAATCAAGCAGCACATGCACGAGAATCTGGCGCGGCCGCAGGCGGTTGGCCATCAGCGAGAACACGTGGGCCAAAGAGAAGGAAAACCCAACGGCGATGGTGAGTTTCAGGCCCGTATGGGCCTGAGGGATCGCCACAATCGTGCTCTCAACCAGATGCTCGAGATGATGCTCAAACATTCTTGAGGCGAGGACGATTGACAATCCAAAGAATCATGATCGACAACACCGCAGAATAGAAACACCACACAGAATTAAAGGCACGGCTATAGGTGAACCAAGTGAGAAAGATCGACACAAAGATCATCACACCAAACAGGCGCACCGCCTTATCGCGCAAGACCACAAGCGGCAGCACAATGAAGCCCCAGTAGATCAACTGACCAATGGGCTCAGTGTTCACAAAGCTGTGCCAGATCGTATCCACGTTGTAGGCAATCCGCCCAGCCGTGATGGCGGGCTGCACCAGCATGGGCTTGAAAAATACAGGGATGTAGAAGCCAATGCCCAACAATGACGCCACGATCCACACCCATCGCAAACGCCGCTGCAGCGCCTCTGATTCGGTGGCCTTACTGATGCTGTAAGCGCAGAACGGAATCCAGATCATCCAGAAGCAGTAGGCAAAGAACAGAAATCCCCGCGCTGTAATCGTTCCCAGCGGCTCCAAGCCACCTTGATCTAGGGCTGTCCACTGCAATCCCTCAATGAACTGCTGCGTACCAAAAAAAGCTGGCGTCATTGCCAACGGAACGTAGGCCTTCTGCTCAGTGGTGCGGGCAATGTGGGTGCTGTACAGACCGAGGGGAACCAGTACAGCTGCTGCCGTAAAACTGGCAGAAGCGGAAAAGCACATGGAATCTGGATCGTCAACCTCAACCTAGTGAGAGGAATCCAACTGGGCCGACGCCCTGAATTTTCTTAAACCGCCGATGGCTCACGCTGCAGCAGATGCTGCGCCAGCGGCTGCAGTGAACGGGGTGACTGGATCAATTGACGATGATTCCAAACCGGCAGGCGACGGCAAGGCCCCACCGGCAACACCCCCCTCCAGGCGGGGATCACCATCAGATCCAAAGGGCAGTAGAAGCTCATGCAATCAATGCCTCGCAACAGGGAGACATCAGCGTTCAAACGACGCAGCAGAGTGCTGCCGATCTTCATATCAGCAACCCCAGGCAGCAGCAGGCGCGGGCAGGGCTGGGCCAGCAGGGTGCCCCGCTGGGGGCTGCCCAAGCTCACAAAGCGGATCGTGCGGCGATGGCCATCCAGCAGCTGGATCCAGGTGCGCGCAATCACCGCACCCATCGAAAAGCCGAGCACATCCAGCGGTTGCTCCGCACCGAACTGGGCTGTGATCGCCCGATCGAGATCCTCAGCCAGGGTGAGCAGCGGCGTGCAGCCCAAGCGGTGCGGCAGATGGGGAGCGAGGATCTGCGCCGGCCACGGGTCCAGCAGCTGACGCAGGCGCCGGAACACATGGGGCGTGTCCCAGAGGCCATGCACCAGCAGCAGCGGGCGGGCACTCGGCATCACGGCAGCGAGCAACGGTGAAGTCCGCTTAGTTTCGACCCACCCGCCGCGAGCTGCTCGAACCATGGCAGAGAGTCCTTATTTGGTATGCCTGGCCCTGATTGAGCAGAACGGCCAACGGCGCCTGCCGTTGGGCGGCGGCAGCCTCAGCGCTCCGATTGCAGCGGGCGGAGATCCCGGCGATCAGGGCAAAGCCCTGGCCCTGGATCTGCTGCTGCGCCTCTGGCAACAAACTGACGATGGCGCGATCGCGCGGGTGAATGGCGCCGACAGCCTGCTGCTGCTGGAGCTGCCGATGGAGTGCTTCATCGAAACCCTGCCGCGGCTCAAGCAGCAGTGGCTGGCCAGCGGCGACACACCAGCCCTGCTGCAAGGGTTGCGCCAGCTGGCCGGGCAGGGCTGGACGATCGCAACGGCAAAGTATGGCGAGCCCACATTCACACGCTGGTGATGGCCCTGTTGTTGCGCGCATTCACGGCCCTGCTGCTCGTGCTGGGGCTCTGGGCCAGCCCTGTGCAGGCGGCCGCCGATGGGGCCGCCCTGTTTGAAGCCCACTGCGCGGGCTGCCACCTCAATGGCGGCAACATCATTCGCCGCGGTAAAAC
>JAYKIT010000007.1:0-14727 GCA_035285765.1 Synechococcus sp.
TGCGGAGCTGGACGCTCCCCTGCGCGAGGCCTTTGAGCAGCAATACGGCCTGATGGAACGGCGTCTCGCCAACATCATCACCACCCCAGGCATGGCCGTCACCGTGGTGTGTGCCGCGGGCCTGCTGATCGGCAATCCCGCCTGGCTGCAGCAAGGTTGGATGCACGCCAAGCTAGCTTTTGTACTGGCCCTGCTGGCCTACCACGCCCTCTGCTACAGGCTGATGGGGCAGTTGCAGCAGGGGCTCTGCCGCTGGAGTGGCCGCCAGCTGCGCGCCCTCAATGAACTGCCCACGCTGCTGCTGGTGATCGTGGTGCTGCTGGTGGTGTTCAAGCAGCAGTTCCCCACCGGCGCCGCCACGTGGCTCACCGTTGGGCTCGTGATCTTCATGGCAGCATCGATTCAGTTTTATGCCCGCTGGCGACGCCTGCGGGCTGAACGGGAGGCCACCCATGCCACCTAACCAAGGGAGTGCACACCCTCTGGCAGCGGTGCTGGCCGGCGTGAACGCTCAGAGCTGCCCCAACGAGCTGAACTTCCACTGCCATTCGCTGTGCAGTGATGGCAGCCTCAGCCCCGAGGAGCTGGCCGATCAGGCGGTGAGCCTGGGCCTGAGCCACTTCGCTGTCACAGATCACCACAGCGTGGCGGCCTACAGCGCGGTGATGCAGCGCTTGCACCACCACCACAGCCAGGGGCGAGCCATTCCACAGTTATGGAGCGGCACCGAAATCAGCTGCGTGCTCGAGGGCTGTTTGGTGCATGTGCTGGCGTTGGGTTACGAGCCTGAAGCCGCAGCAATCCAGCCCTATCTGCAGGGCGACACCGTGGTGGGCGATGGCCTCGCCGCCGCAGAGGTGGTGCAAGCGATCCATGCCGCCCATGGCCTGGCTGTGCTGGCCCATCCAGCCCGCTACAGGCTTGGCTATGAACCCTTGATGCGCGCTGCTGCTGCCCTGGGCTTCGATGGCGCTGAATGTTGGTACGACTACGACATGCAGCAGCAGTGGCGACCCAGCCCGCTGGTGTGTGAACGGATGGCATTGCTCGCCGACGATCTCAACCTTTTGCAGACATGTGGGACCGATTCACACGGTTTCAGTCTCCAGGGCCGCTAAATTTTCGAAACCCCACTTGGCTGCCATGGGTCTGTTTGATCGCTTCCGCCGCAAACCTGACGAAGTCGGTGAGACCGAGCAAAGTTTCTTTCTCGACGCCGACAGCTCCAGCAGCCTTGGCGATGTGGCGTTCATGCGGCGCTCCAACACGATTCGGCACACGTTCCCCGGCACGGCTGACAGCCCCGGCATGAAGGAGCGCATCGAAGAGGTGGCCTCGAACGAAAATCGCCTCGGCAATGTGTCGAAGGGCTTGCCTGAAAATCCCGGCACCGAGGCGACCACCCGCCAGGACCCCGGCGTGCCCAAGGCGGTGAAGAAAACCTTCGCCAAGCAGATGAGCCAGTCGGAGCTGGAGAACCGGCTCAAGGGCGCTGCTGTGATGGGCACCAACGTGCCGGGCACGGCCTCCAAAGGTGATGTGAATGCCCCTGCAGCTCCGGCCGCCAAGCCCGCTCCCACAGGGTCAACCCTCAACACCGGTAAGCCCGGCTCCATTGATCCCTTCCGCAAAATGGTGAAGGAACTGGGCTGATCCCTTCAGCCCAGGGCAGCTGTTTCAATCTGCTCCTCAGAACTGAGCACCAGCTGCTGGAGTGCTGGCAGCTGCCCCTCAGCGGGCTGCTGCCAGAGGCCCCGGTGATGGGCCTCCAGCAGCCGTTCAGCCATGTCGCGCAAGGCCCAGGGGTTGTGCTGGCGCAAAAACGCCTGCAGAGCTGGATTTTGCAACCATTGGCTGCAGATTTCTCGATAGGCCCAGTCGGGCACCAGATCGGTGCAGGCGTCGTAAGCGAAGAGATAGTCGAGGCTGGCGGCCAGCTCGAATCCCCCTTTGTACCCATGGCGTTGCATTCCCTCGAGCCAGCGGGGGTTGAGCATGCGGCTGCGCATCACCCGATCCAGCTCTTGCTGGAGGGGCCGGGGCCGGGGCCGTTGCGGGCGTGAGTGGTCGCCATGCCATAGGGATGGCCGCGCGCCGCTGATGCGCTCGACAGCCGCACTCAAGCCGCCTTGGAATTGGTAGTAATCATCGGAATCGAGCACATCGTGCTCGCGGTTGTCCTGGTTGTGCAGCACCAGTTGCACCGAGCTCAGGCGCTGCTCCAGACCAGCACGATCAACGCTTGGATCGGCTCCTTGCTGATAACTCCACTGGCTCCAGTTGAGAAACGCTTCCGCCAGATCAGCACGGTTCTCCCAGGCCCCACTGTCGATCAGACCTTGCAGGCCGGCGCCGTAGGCGCCTGGGGCTGAGCCGTAAATGGCACAGGCAGCCACGCTGCTGCCGCGGTGGTTCCGCACCAGGGCATCCGCCTGGTTGAGCCAATCGATCAGCTGGGGAAACGCATCGCGGAAAAACCCGGAAATTCGCACCGTGACCGCCACCCGAGGGCGGCCCAGCTGGCCATCGGGAATCAACTCCAGGCCCACCATGCGGCGGCTTGGCCCATCCCAGCGGGGCCGCACCCCGAGCAGGGCGAGCACCTGCGCCACATCGTCACCACCACTGCGCATCGTGCTGGTGCCCCAGATCGAAAGGGCCAGATGCTTGAGGTGCTCCCCCTCCTGCTGCAGGTGCTGCTCCAGCAGCGCTTCACTGGCCCGCCAACCCAGGTCCCAGGCGGCCTCGGTGGGAACGCCACGCAGGTCCACCGCATAAAAATTGCGGCCGGTGGGGAGCACATCGGGGCGACCGCGGGTGGGGGCGCCAGACGGACCCGCTTCCACCCGCTCGCCAGCGAGGGCCGCCAGCAGGTGCTCCCGTTCTGCAGTGGCACAGGCCTGCAGGCGCGGTTGCAGCTCCAGGCGCACCTGCTGCAACTCAGCTGCGCTCAGCGGACCGGGTGCCGGCAACTGGGGATTGGCCAACAGGGCCAAGGCCTGCTCTTCCAGCAGGGTGATCCCATCGCCCACCAAGCGCAGAGGTGCACCACAGGCCTCAGCTCTGAGCCTGCTGAGCTGGGCATGGTCGTGCTGGCTGAGCCGTTCGGATTCATCGCCGGCCCAGGGATCAAAACTCAGCCCCAAGTCATCGGCCAAGGCCCGCGTGAGCCCAAGCCGCGCTCCACCTGGAGCACGGGCCAGGGCCAACAGCAGTTCCAATTCGGCGGCGGCTTCAGGCTGCTGGCCATAGATATGCAAGCCCGTGCGGATCTGCGCCTCCTTGAGTTCGCAGAGGTAGCCATCCACGCCGTCAAGACGCTCCAGCAAGGTGTCACCACCGCAGGGCAAATCCAAGCCGTCGAGCTGCTGCTGCAAGTGCTGCTCCAACACAGCTGCTCGGCCACTGCCCAACTGCTGCGCTTCCCAGTACTCATCCAACAACCCCTCCAGCTGCGCCAGCGGACCGTGCAGCCCGGCACGACCCAAGGGAGGGGTGAGGTGATCAAGGATCAGGGCCTGGCTGCGGCGCTTGGCCTGGGAGCCTTCACCCGGATCATTCACGATGAACGGATAAAGGTTTGGCATTGGCCCCAGTGCCAGCTGGGGGAAGCAGCCGCTGGATTGGCCAATGCCCTTGCCCGGCAGCCACTCCAGGTTGCCGTGCTTGCCGAGATGCACCACCACATGGGCGCCGAACTGCTCGCGCAGCCAGAGGTAATGGGCCAGGTAGGCGTGGGTGGGGGGCAGATCAGGGCTGTGGTAGCTGAGGCTCGGGTCGCGGTCGTAGCCGCGTGAAGGCTGCAACAGCACCACCACATGGCCCCAGAGGGCAGCGGTGATTGGAAAGCCCTCCGCTTCCAAACTGGGGTCCTGCTCAGGGGGGCCCCAGCGCTCCTCCAGGCAGGCTCTGGCCTCGGGCTCAAGGCTCTGCCACCAGCGCTGATAACGCTCCAGGGGCAGGTGATCAGCGCAGGCCAGATGCCAGCTCTCCGCATCGGGGGTGCGGCCGCCGGTCAGGGTGGCAATCAGCTCCTGGGTGGAGCCGGGCAGCGCCACGGCGCCCAGATCAACTCCCTCATCCTGCAACCACTGCAGCAGCAGCACGGCACTGGCGGGGGTGTCGAGCCCCACCCCATTGGCCAGTCGGGCATTGCGCGTGGGGTAATTGGCCAGCACCACGGCCACCCGGCGCTGCGTCACGGGCGTACGCCGCAGACGGATCCAGCGGGCCGTGAGCTCAGCGCACCAGCTGATGGCCTCGGGATCGGGGCGATAACGCTGGATGGCACATTGCAGCGCGGCATCGGCCTGGCTGAGCTCTTTGAAACTGCCAATCCGCGTGGTGAGCCTGCCATCAAGTTCCGGCAGGGCCACCTGCATGGCCAGATCCAAGGGCGAGAGGCCCACGCTGCTCTGCTCCCAGCGCTGACGCGGCCCGGTGCTGCTGAGCAACTGCAGCACTGGCACCCCCAGCTCACGCCACAGCGGAGCTCCGGCCGCAGCGGCATCGGCTTTCACCGAAGCAAAACCGGTGCCGCAGAGCACGGCCTCCACCTGTTCACGGGCAAAAAGATGCTGAACGGCACGCTGGAGCGCCTCGGAGCGCAAACCGCTCACCATCAGCACCCTGGGGCAGAGCCCCTGATCACGCAGCGCCTCAGCGCAAGCCTCTGCCAAAGCCAGATCACCACTGCTGAGCAAGGCCCGGTACAGAACCACCCCCACCCGGGGCCCCGGATCGTGGCGCCAGTCGAAGGGCTGGGGATCGGGCAGCGGCAGCGGCTCCGGTGCCGGCGGTTGCTCCCCCGCAAGCCAGGCCGTGCACCACGCCAGCACCGCATCGAGGTTGTCGCCGCCCCCCTCCTCAAGACAACGGCCGAGCTGCAAGGCCAAGGCTGGATCCAGCGAGCTGAGACTGGCCAGATCAGCAGCACCATCAGCGGTGCCACTCATCACCACCAGGGTGCGGTTGAGCCCGGCCGCAGCCCAGTGGCGCAACTGTTCGAGCCCATAGCTCCAATGTCCCCGACCACCCAACAGACGCACCAACACCAGTCGCGTGGTCTTGAGGGAGGTGCGGAGGTAGTGATCAACGGCCGCTGGATGGCTGAGGCTGGCGAGATTGAGGGCGCGCATGGCCGGCCACTGATCCCGTTGCGGGGCCGCCTGCAGCCGCTGCGACACCAAGGCCAGATCGCTATCGGCACTGCTGAGCAACAGCAGCGGCGCCGGTGACTGCTCCACCAGCACCGCATCCCCATCACCCGGATCCCCCGGGAGCGCCGCCAGCCTGTGCATTGGGTCATCCTCCCGCAGCGGGGGAGATGAGAAGATCCCGTGAGGTTGGCTCTGCCGTATGCATCGCTTTCTGCCCTACGCCTGGTTCGGCGGCCAGTGCGTCCCCTTCGCAGAAGCCACCCTGTCGGTTGCCACCCATGCGTTGCATTACGGCACCGGAGCGTTTGGTGGCATGCGGGCCCTGCCCAATCCGGCAGATCCCAATGAGATCTTGATGTTCCGCGCCGACCGCCACGCCAGGCGGCTGAGCCAGAGCGCTCAGTTTCTGCTCACGGATCTACCTCCGCAAACGATCCTTGATGCCGTGACGGCATTCCTGCGGGCCAACAAACCCACCTGCCCGATCTACCTGCGGCCGTTTGTTTACACCTCTGATCTCGGCATCGCCCCACGGCTGCACGACATCGAAACCGACTTCCTGATCTACGGCCTTGAGCTGGGCGACTATCTCTCCCCTGAAGGGGTGAGCTGTCGCATCAGCTCCTGGACCCGCCAGGAGGATCGCTCCCTGCCCCTGCGGGGCAAGATCAGCGGCGCTTACATCACCAGTTCCCTGGCCAAAACCGAAGCTGTGAAGAGCGGCTTTGATGAAGCCCTGTTGCTGAACACCCGCGGCAAGGTGAGTGAGGCCAGCGGCATGAACCTGTTCATCGTGCGCGATGGCGTGCTGTTCACCCCCGGGGTGGACCAGGACATTCTTGAGGGCATCACCCGCGCCAGCGTGATCGAGCTGGCCCGCCACATGGGCTACACCGTGGTGGAGCGACCGATCGACAAGAGCGAATTGCTGATCGCCGATGAGGTGTTCCTCACCGGAACAGCAGCCAAGGTGACCCCCGTGCGCCGCGTGGAGTGCACCGATCTGGCCAGCGAGCGGCCGGTGATGAATGCCCTGCGCGAGCGGATCACCGCCATCACCGAGGGGCGCGACCCTAACTTTGAGCACTGGGTGACTCGGGTGAGGCTGGACGCATGAGCAGGTTCCTGGAACGGCTCCACGCACCGGAGCGGCCGGTGCTGGTGTTCGACGGAGCCACCGGGACCTCGCTGCAGCAGATGAACCTGGGGCCCGAGGATTTCGGTGGCCCCGCCCTTGAGGGGTGCAACGAGAATCTCGTGGTCACCCGGCCTGATGCCGTTCAGGAGGTGCACCGCCAGTTCCTGGAAGCGGGCTGCGATGTGATCGAAACCGACACCTTTGGCGCCTCGTCGCTGGTGTTGGCCGAATACGACCTGCAGGATCAGGCCTACGAATTGAACGTGAAGGCCGCCCGGTTAGCGCGGGAGATGGCGGATCGCTACAGCACCCCCGAGAAGCCACGCTTCGTGGCTGGCTCGATGGGACCCACCACCAAGCTCCCCACCCTGGGGCACGTGGGCTTCGATGTGATGCGCGATTCCTTCGCTGAACAGGCCCGGGGCCTGCTGGCCGGGGATGTGGATCTGTTCATCGTGGAAACCTGCCAAGACGTGCTGCAGATCAAGGCAGCGCTTGATGGCATCGAGGCGGCCTTCGCTGAGCTGGGCGAGCGACGCCCACTGATGGTGAGCGTCACGATGGAAACCACCGGCACGATGCTGGTGGGCTCCGACATCGCAGCGGTGGTGTCGATTCTGGAACCCTTCCCCATCGATGTGCTCGGGCTCAACTGCGCCACGGGCCCTGAACAGATGAAGGAGCACGTGCGGTATCTCACGGCCCACGCCCCCTTCGTGGTGAGCTGCATTCCCAATGCCGGCCTGCCAGAAAACGTGGGTGGTGTGGCCCACTACCGGCTGACGCCGGTGGAGATGAAGATGGCCATGCACCACTTCATCGAAGATCTGGGTGTTCAAGTGATCGGCGGCTGCTGCGGTACCACCCCAGCCCATATCGCTGCGCTGGTGGAACTGGCGGCGGAGATGAAACCGGCAGCACGGCCAGTGCGCACGCCGGATCTGCGCCAAAGCCGACCGTTGCTGGGCGCCGAAGCCGCCGCCGCATCGATCTATGGCACAACGCCGTATCTCCAGGACAATTCCTTCCTGATCATCGGCGAGCGCCTCAATGCCAGCGGCTCCAAAAAGGTGCGCGAACTGCTCAACGCCGAAGACTGGGATGGCCTGGTGGCGGTGGCCCGCGGACAAGTAAAGGAAAACGCCCACATTCTCGATGTGAATGTTGATTATGTGGGGCGTGATGGCGAAAAAGATATGCATGAACTGGTGAGCCGTTTGGTCACCAATGTCAATTTGCCCTTGATGCTCGATTCCACCGAGTGGCAGAAGATGGAGGCCGGCCTCAAGGTGGCTGGTGGCAAATGCCTGTTGAATTCCACCAACTACGAAGATGGCGACGAGCGCTTCTTCAAAGTGCTGGAACTGGCGAAGCGCTACGGCGCCGGCGTGGTGGTCGGCACCATCGATGAAGACGGCATGGCCCGCACGGCCGAGCGCAAGTTTGCCATTGCCCAACGGGCCTATCGCGATGCCGTGGAATTCGGCATTCCAGCCCATGAAATCTTCTACGACCCGCTGGCACTGCCAATCTCAACAGGCATCGAGGAAGATCGGCGCAATGGTTGCGAAACAATCGAAGCCATCCGCCGCATCATCAAGGATCTGCCTGGTGTGCATGTGGTGCTGGGCGTGAGCAACATCAGCTTCGGCCTCTCGCCGGCAGCCCGCATCACGCTCAATTCCGTGTTCCTACACGACTGCTGCGAAGCTGGCATGGATGCCGCGATCGTGAGCCCGGCCAAGATCCTGCCGCTGATGAAGATCAGCGAGGAACACCAACAAGTGTGCCGCGATCTGATTTACGACAACCGCCGTTTTGAGGGCACGGTCTGCACCTACGACCCTCTCACTGAACTCACCAAACTGTTCGAAGGGGTTAGCGCCAAAGACGCCCGTGCTTCAGGGCCCTCGCTGGCTGATCTGCCCGTGGAAGAGCGATTGAAACAGCACATCATTGATGGTGAGCGCATTGGCCTTGAACCGGCCCTTGATGAAGGACTGAGCAAGTACAAACCGCTTGAGATCGTCAACACCTTCCTGCTCGATGGCATGAAGGTGGTGGGCGAACTGTTCGGCTCCGGCCAGATGCAGCTTCCCTTCGTGCTGCAAAGCGCCGAAACAATGAAGAGTGCGGTGGCCTACCTGGAACCCCACATGGAGAAAACCGAGGGGGAATCCTCAGCCAAGGCCAAATTCCTGATTGCCACTGTGAAAGGCGATGTGCATGATATCGGCAAGAATCTTGTTGACATCATCCTTACCAATAATGGCTATGAGGTGGTGAATCTGGGCATCAAACAATCGGTGGAAGCCATCATTGAGGCTCAACAGGAACACCAGGCTGATTGCATTGCCATGAGCGGGCTGCTGGTGAAATCCACCGCTTTCATGAAAGACAACCTGCAGGCATTCAATGAAGCAGGCATTGCCGTGCCTGTGATTCTCGGTGGCGCTGCCCTCACCCCGAGATTCGTCAACAAGGATTGTCGCGAGGTGTACAACGGCCAGGTGATCTATGGCCGCGATGCCTTTGCTGATCTGCGCTTCATGGATGCCCTTGTGGAAGCGAAAAAGGCCGGGGAATGGAGCAACGTTGAAGGCTTCCTCGGTGACATCCCCGAAGGCCTAGGCCTCAACGGCGATGGCGCCGCAGCTGAGGGCAGTGCAGAGGCGGAAGCCGCCAGCATCGGCGCAGCCGCAGCAGCGCAGAACGCCGCACCGGTGAGCCGTGAGCGCTCCGAGGCTGTGCCCCAGGAGCCGGCACTGGAGCCCCCCTTCTGGGGCACCCGCGTGCTGGATGAGCAGCAGATTGCACTGGATGAGGTGTTCAGCTACCTCGATCGCAACGCCCTGTTCGCCGGACAGTGGCAGATGCGCAAGAGCAAGGATCAGAGCCGAGAGGCCTACGAGCAGGATCTGGAGGCCAAGGCTGAACCGGTGCTCCAGCAGTGGATGCAGCGGGTCAGACAGGAGGGCCTGCTGACGCCGAGGGTGGCCTATGGCTATTTCCCCTGCGGCCGCGATGGCAATGCCGTGGTGGTGTTTGACCCGAACGATCGCACCAAACAGCTGGGCCGTTTTGAACTGCCGCGTCAACGCTCAGGCAACCGCTACTGCATCGCTGATTTCTATCGCGACCTCTCACCAGAGGGTGGCCCCACCGATGTGCTGCCGATGCAAGCGGTGACCATGGGCGAGATCGCCACCAGCACCGCCAAGGAGCTGTTCGCCGCCGACCGCTACAGCGATTACCTCTACTTCCATGGCCTTGGGGTGCAGATGGCCGAAGCGCTGGCCGAATGGACCCACGCCCGCATTCGCCGGGAACTGGGCTTTTCCGCCGATGAACCTGAAGCCCTGCGCGATGTGCTGGCGCAGCGCTATCGCGGTAGTCGCTACTCCTTCGGCTACCCAGCCTGCCCGAATGTGGCCGATTCCAGGCCCCAGCTCGACTGGTTGCAGGCCGATCGCATCGGCCTCCGCATGGATGAAAGCGATCAGCTGGATCCTGAACAGAGCACCACGGCACTGGTGGCCCTGCACTCGGCCGCCCGCTACTTCAGCGCCTGAGCGGCCCGGAGGCCATGGCAATCTGTGGCCTCCCCTAGCAAAGTTCCATGGCGATTGCAGGCCCCGGTGGTGTGGATGAGGCCATTGCCGCAGGTGTTGATCTCGACGGCACCCCCATCCCCCCGGACATGCTCAGCCTCTACAACGAGGTGATGGAGCTTGAGAGCAAGCGCGCCCGCAGCGGCGTGAAGAAATCGATGCGCAACCGTGTCGTGAAGACCGGCGCGAAGCACTTTGATCAAGAGACCCTCAACCAGCGTTTGATCGCTGCCGGCTGGGAGGGCCTCAAGGCCAAGGAGATCGCCTTCTTCTACAGCTGAGCCTCACTCAGCAGACCGGCCTTCCAGCGTGTCGATCACGGCCTGCTGGAAGGCATCCAGGGACGAGGAATCACTCAGATCAACGCCTTCACCGGCGGCGTTCTGGGTGAGGTCCTGGAAATGAAAGGCTCCCTCGCCGTTGGCAAGAAATTCAATCGCCGAGCTTTCGCCGCTCTCGGTGAAGGCATCAGCCAGAGCTTGGAAAGCCGCATCTTCGGTGAAATCCCAGCTCATCAGGTCAGGTTGCGTCGTTTCGGAGTGGCCACAACGGCCTACCGGCCGTGCACCCCATGACCCATAGCGTCTACCCCCCCGATTCCGTCAAGCCATCGGCGCCAGTTCAGGGTCGATGATTCACATCACAAGCGCTCAGCAGAACCCCATGGAGCCCGCGCAGACGCCTGCCCTCAACGTGCTTGGCACCGCATTGGAGCGCTGCGGTTGTGAACCGATGACCGGTTGGTACCGCGATGGCTTCTGCCGCACCGACGCTGCCGATCTTGGACGGCACACCGTGTGCTGTCAGGTCAGCGCCTCATTTCTCAGCTACAGCAAGGCCCAGGGCAACGACCTCAGCACGCCAATGCCGGCCTACGGATTTCCCGGCCTGAAGCCTGGCGACCATTGGTGTGTCTGTGCAGCCCGCTGGCTGCAGGCCCACGCCGATGGCATGGCGCCTCCTGTGATTCTCGAGCGCTGCGAGCAGAGCACGTTGAAAGTGGTTCCGCTCGAGCTGCTGCAGGCCAATGCCTCACCAGGGGATGGCGCTGCCATCCCAGGCCAGGAACCGGCCTGAATCGGCCGCTGTTTGCTGTTCCAACACATCCAGCAGGTGGCCGGCCGCCCGCTCCGGTGTGAACAGCTGCTCGGCGGGGACGCCCCGTTGGAAAGGGGCCGACAACGGGGTTGCTGTGGTGCCAGGGTGCAGCAGGCTGACGCACACCGCTGGCCGCCGCCGCTGCCACTCCAACGCCAAGGTGCGCAACAGCTGGTTCTGAGCTGCCTTCGCCGCCCGATAGCTGTACCAGCCGCCAAGCCGGTTGTCGCTGATGCTGCCAACCCGCGCCGAAAGGCTGGCAAACCAGGCGGGCTGGCCATGGGCAAAGGCGGCCTCCACCGCCTTGGCCAACAGAATCGGCGCAAAGGCATTCACGGCGAACGACTGCTCCAGCCCCTGGCGCTCCAGGGCCTGCAAACGCTTCTCCGGCCCCCGCTGCTGATCGTGCAGCCAGCCTGCGGTGTTGATCACCAACCGCAGGGGTGGCCGCTGGCTCAGCACCTGTTGAAGCTGCTCCAGATCCGCATCGTTCGTGAGGTCGAGCCGGGGCTCGGAGCAACGGCCAAGCCACAGCAGCTCCAGGCTGGGATGCCGCTGCTGCACAGCGCCAACCAAGGCGCGGCCGATGCCCCCCTGACCCACCACCAACGCGGTTCCTGTGAGGCCTTGCCAGGCACTGGATTCAGCCATCGCTGCAGGAGCCGCCTTGTCGCATGATGGCGTTGATTCGCCAGCTGCCGCTTGGGGCTCAACATCGCCGTGCTGGGGGGTGGCGCCTGGGGTTCAACCCTGGCTGAACTGCTGCTGAATTCAGGCCATCAGGTCAGGCTGTGGCGCCGCAGGGATGGCGATGAAGGTCTGCAGGCACTCCACAGCAGTGAACTGGTGGTGGCCGCCATGGCTCTGGTGGGCGTGACAGCAGTGGCCGAACGCATCAGCCACTGGACGCCCCGACCCGTGGTGAGCTGCTCCAAAGGACTGGATCCAGCCAGCGGTGCCACCGCCAGTGGGCTCTGGAACCGGGTCTGCCCCAACTGGCCCGTGCTGGTGCTCAGTGGTCCCAACCTCGCCACCGAGCTGCAGCGCGGTCAGCCTGCAGCGAGCGTGTTGGCCGGTCACGACCAGGAGCTGCTGGCCGCCTTGCAGCACCAGCTCAGCACCGACCAATTGCGGCTCTACCGCAACAACGATCCGCGCGGTGCCGAGGTGGCCGGTGGGCTCAAGAATGTGATGGCCATTGCCGCGGGTGTCTGCGATGGGCTCGGACTGGGCGCCAATGCGCGGGCCTCGCTGCTCACGCGCGCCCTGGCGGAAATGGCACTGGTGATCCAGCAGTTGGGCGGCCGCACCGAAACCCTTTACGGCCTGGCGGGGATTGGCGATTTGATGGCCACAGCCACCAGCCCCCTGAGCCGGAACTACCGCTTTGGCCTCGGGCTGGCTGAAGGGCTCACAGGGGCCGAAGCGCTGAGCCGAATCGGTGCCACCGTGGAGGGGATTCCCACCTGTGAAGCCCTCTGCAGCCTGGCCCAACAGCACGGCTGGCAGTTGCCGATCGCAAGCACGGTGCTGGCCTTGGTACAAGCACAACTGGATCCAGCCACGGCCTTGCAGCAGCTGATGCGGCGGGAGCTGCGCAGCGAATGACCCCATCCCAGCTTGAGCTGCCGCGTATCGCTGCGGTGGATGCCTTCAGCGCCCAGCCCCTGGCAGGCAACGGCGCCACCGTGGTGCTGCTTCAGCAGCCCGCTGCGGCGACCTGGATGCAGGCGTTGGCCGCTGAATTGAACCAATCGGAAACCGCCTTCCTCTGGCGCGATGGCCTGCAGTGGAGGCTGCGCTGGTTCACACCCAGCTGTGAAGTTCCCCTCTGCGGTCACGCCACCCTGGCAGCAGCGGTGGCCCTGGAGCACTGGGGTGAGCTGGCCTGCGGCACCCCTGGGGAACTGCACAGCCGCAGCGGCGCCCTGGAGGTGATGGTGGAAGCTCCCGGCCTCGGCAGCATCGTGCTGCCCGCAGGGGAGCTGCTGCCCCGCCAGGCAGAACCCTGGATGGACAGCACCCTGCCGGCCCCAGCACTGAAGCAGTGGACCTCGGCGCTGGGCTACGGCGTTCTGCTGCTCGAGGCTGACGCCGATTTGGGCCGCTTGGATCCCGATGATCCAGCCTGGGCCAGCGGGCCAGAGGTGGGCTGGGTGGTGATGCAGGCCGCCGCGGAACCCCACCACTACCAACTGCGGTTTTTTGCCCCCGGCCTGGGGCTGCGGGAAGACCCGGTAACGGGCTCAGCCCATGCCCTGGTGGCACCTTGGTGGTGCGAATCGCTGCAGTTGGAGCGGGTGCACGGCTGGCAGCCCTCCCAGCGGCCTGGGGGGCTATGGGCAACGCCGCTGGATTCCGCCATGATCCGCCTGCAGGGAGAGGCCGTGCTGCTCTGGAACGGCCACCTGCAGCACGCTCCCCCATCCATCGATCTGGACTCATGGCGCCGCTGCGCCCCCTGCTGACCCATCTGGTGGTGGTGCTGGCCCCGGTGGGCCTCAGTGCCGCTGTGCTGCTGCTGGTCGCACCAAAGCTGCAGCCCCAGCAGGAGGCCCTGCAACCGGCCTTGGTGAAGGCCTTGCTCAACCCACCACAGCCGCAGGCAGCACCCCATGCCCCTGCCGCCGTGGTGGAGCTACCGCTGCCCCAGCCAGCCAAGGCGGAACCGGCGATCGAAATGCGGGTGATGTTGCAACAGGGCCAGCAACCGGTGCTGCTGAAAACCTCCGGAGCAGCGTTGCAGCACCGCGATGGGCGCCTCTGGCATCAGGCCAGTGAGGCCCTGGTGCTGGGTTGCAAAGCCAACCAATTGCACGCCCCCAACCATGAGGGCCCCGCTGAGCTCTGGCTGCAGCCACGCCCTGGTCTACCGATCACAGCGGGAGGCGAGCGCTATCGCGGCCGGCTGCGGTTGCTGTGCCGGGGCAATCAACTCACAGTGGTGAACCATCTGCCCCTGGAGGACTACATCGCCTCAGTGGTTGGTGCAGAGATGCCATCCCACTGGCCGGCGGAAGCCCTCAAGGCGCAGGCGATCGCCGCACGCTCCTACGCCATGGCCCATCTGGCACGGCCGGCTGATCCCCACTGGAACCTGGGCCACACCACCCGCTGGCAGGCCTACAGCGGCTTGGGCAGCGAGAGCGCGCCTGGCCGAGCAGCCGCGCGGGCCACCCGTGGCCTGATCCTCAGCCTCAACGGGGGGATTGTGGAGAGCCTCTATGCCGCCGACCGAGCCCTCAGCCTTGAAGCCCACGGCAGTCTCGGGGCCAGCATGAGCCAGCAGGGGGCGCGCAGCCTGGCGGAACAGGGCTATCGCTTCAATCAGATCCTGGGCACTTACTACCCGGGTGCGAGCCTGGCCCAGTTGGAGCGAGGCTGAATCCACTATGGTTGCGCTGACCCAACGATCGCGCGCGGTGCAGGCCTCGGCGCTGGCAAGCGGGGCCCTGGTGCCACTGGCCACCGAGGTGCTTGCCCTGGCTGGCTGCGAGCCCTTCGTGGTGCGGCGGTTGATCAGCGCCACCCCCAAGCACCTCAGGCGGGCGGGGCCAAAACCCAATCCCTTTCTTCCCTGGGATCCACGGCTTGAGGTGAATCAGTTGCAGCGCCATGTGGTGCTGCTGAACAAATATCCGGTGCAGCCAGGCCACCTGCTGCTGATCAACAACCACTGGGCCCCACAGAACGGCTGGCTGCAGCTGCAGGATTGGCAGGC
>JAYKIT010000008.1:0-3425 GCA_035285765.1 Synechococcus sp.
TCGAGCTCGGCGCGATCGCCTGTGGGCGGCAGCGCGTTGATGGCGGCGTCGCACCAGCTCTCGCCGCCGGGCAACGGCGCCGCCTCCCCCCAACCCAGCTGGCCATCAGGGGTTTGCAGCCGCAGCAGCCAGCCGCAGCGCTGCTGCCATGGTCCCTGGGCCGTGTGCAGTGTCCTGGGCAGGGCAAAGCGATAGGCCCGCCATTGCAGTTGCATCAGCGCCCCAGAGCTGGAGCAATGGCCAAGCCAATGGCCAGGCCCAGGCCGCTGAGCCCCTGAAAGCGCAGGGCCAAAAACTTGCTGCCGCTGATCCGCTCGCTCTGGTGGTGGTGGTCGCGCAGCAGCCGGATCAACTGGGCTGCCGCCGGCAGGCCGATCACGCTCAGCAGTGCGGTGGAGGGCCACTGGCGCTCCAGCACCGGCAGCCACTGCAGCGCCAGGCTGGCCGCCACCAACCAGGGCACCAGTGCAGCGGCGCGGGCGGTGCCGAGCCGCACCACTGGCGAGCGTTTGCCGTGGGCCCCATCCTCTTCCACCTGATGGAAGTGGGAGCAGAACAGCACCAGGGTGGTGGCCACCGCCGGACCCGCTCCCAGTTCAAAGGCTGTGCCCCAGGGAACGGTGGCCCCAGTGGCGCCCAGTGGTTGCAGCGCCAGCAGCGCTGCCGCGGTGGCCAAGGGGCCGAACGCCAGCCAGCACAGCGGTTCGCCGAGGCCTCGATAGCCCAGGCGGAAGGGCGGTCCCTGGTACACGTAGCCCAGCCCGCAGCAGGCCAGCACCAGGGCCAGCACCACCGGCTCGCTGCGCAGGGCCACCAGGGCCATCAGCAGCAGCCCCGCCGCCAGGGCGGCGTTGGCGATGGCGGCCACCAGGGTCCGGCGCCCGGTGAGGGCCACCAGCGAATGGGGTTTGCCCACGGCATCGATGCCGGTGTCGGCATCAAACACATCGTTGCTGAGGTTCTCCCAGGCCAGCAGCAGCACCGCCGCCACGAGGAACAGCAGCAGCTGGTCCCAGCGGGGATTGAGCCGCTGGCTCAGCAGCCAGCCGGCGCTCAGCAGGGCCGGCATCACGGCCACGGAATACATGGGCCATTTGATCGCCGCTTTCCAAAGGGCGTAACGGCTTGCGACGACCTGGGGCTCAGCCATGGGTGCCCGGCGCTTCGGGCGACGAAGGACCCATACATTTGAGCAGTCCCCCGATGATGCGGTGCTCGAGGCCCCCTGCTTCACCGAGCTACTGAGCCGAGCCGCGGCGCGAGCACAGGCCCTCGACGAGGGGGGTGTGCTCAGCCTGGCGCTGCCGCTTGAGCCGCTTGACCCTTTGCAGGCCCTGCCGCAGCTGCCGGGGGGGCACCGCTTCCGTGCGCTCTGGGACGGTCAGCCGGGGCTCAGCTTTGCTGCCACTGGGGTGGCCCAACAGCTGGAGCTGAGTGGGCCGCGCCGCTTTGAACTGGCTCAACGCTTCTGCCAGCTCAGTCTTTCGCGCCTGCAAGATGGCGCCCCAGAGGCCCCGGCCCTGGCGCGCCCCCGGGTGCTGCTGGCGTTCTCGTTTTTTGATGCTCCGCTGCAGGAGGCCGCTGAACCCCTGCCGGGGGTGCGGGCGGTGTTGCCCCGTTGGCAGCTCAGCCGCCAGGGGCGCCAGTGCTGGTTGCGCCTGCAGCGCAACCTCGGTGGGGAGGTCACCCCACGCTTGGTGGCTGAAGAGCTCTGGGAGCAGGCCCGCGCCCTGCAGCGCATCAGTCCGCCATCGCCAGCTGCTGCAGTGCCGCAGCTGCTCAGCCGCAGCCCCTGGCATGGGGCCTACCGCAGCGCCATGGAGCAGGCCCTCGAACTGGTGGGTCAGAACCGCTTGCGCAAGCTGGTGCTGGCGGTGCGGCAGCAGCTGCAGCTCTCCGCCCCCCTCGATCCCCAGCTGCTGCTCCAGGGGCTGCGTCAGCGCCAGGCGGGCAGCTGCCGCTTCCTCTGGGGATTGGCCGATGGCGGTGATCTGGTGGGGGCCTCCCCGGAGCGATTGCTGGCGGTGCGTCAGGGCCAGCTGCGTTGTGATGCCCTTGCCGGCACCGCCTCCCAGCAGGAGCCTCCCGAAACCCTGCTGCGCTCAGCCAAAGATCGGCATGAACATGAGCTGGTGGTGGAAGCCATCACCCAGGTGCTGCAGCAGCAGGGGCTACGGCCGCGCCAGCCGCGGCATCCGCGCCTGGCCAGCCATGGCCCCTTGCGCCATCTGCACACGCCGATCACCGCGGCGCTGCAGGGGCAGCACCCCTTGGCCCTGGCGGAGGCCTTGCATCCCACCCCGGCGGTGGCGGGGCTGCCGCGCCGGGAGGCCATGGACTGGCTGCGGCTGCTGGAGCCATTCGAGCGGGGCGCCTATGCCGCGCCCATCGGTTGGGTCGACAGCGCCGGCGATGCCGAGCTGCGGGTGGCGATCCGCAGCGGCGTGCTGCGGGGGTCCAGCTTGGAGCTCACCGCCGGGGCTGGCCTGGTGCAGGGCTCGGAGCCCGAGCGCGAACTGCAGGAGGTGGCGCTCAAATTGGAGGTGCTGCAGCAGCAGCTCAGCCTCAGCGCTGCAGCAGGCGCTGCTGGGTGAGATCAGCCAGGGGGATTCCCCCGAGCAGTTCCACCTCACGGATGCCGGTGGGGCTGGTCACATTGATCTCGCTGAGGTGGCCGGCGATCACATCGATGCCCACAAAGAACAGCCCCGCATCGATCAAGGCGGGTTGGAGTGCTGCGCAGATCTCCTGCTCCCTGGCGGTGAGTTCGGTGGCTTCCGGATGGCCCCCCACCGCCAGGTTGCTGCGGAATTCCCCGGCTTTGGGTTTGCGGTTCACCGCCCCCAGCGGTTCTCCGTTCACCAGCAAGATGCGCTTGTCGCCTTCGCTCACCTGGGGCAGGAAGGCCTGAATCATCACCGGCAGCTGCTGTTGCTGGGTGACCAGTTCCAGCAGGGCGCCGAGGCCGGCGCCATCGCTGCTGGCCCGCACCACCCCTTGGCCGGCCCTGCCCCCCAGGGGCTTGAGCACCACCTCGCCGTGGCTGGCCGCAAAGCTGCTGAGCTGGTCCACATTCGCCGCCACCAGCGTGGGGGCCATCAGCTCCGGGAAGCGCAGGGCGCCGAGCTTTTCGTTCCAAGCCCGCAGGCTGGCGGGGCGGTTGAGCACCTGCACCCCCTGGCGCTCGGCCAGCTCCAGCAGGTGGGTGGCATAGAGATAGGCCTCATCCACCGGCGGGTCCTTGCGCATCCACACCCGCTCGAAGCTGGTCAGCGGTTGCCAGCTGGCGTCCCCCGCCGAATACCAGGGCTCGGTGCTGATCGGTGTGGCCCGCACCTGGGGCCCGTTGGCCGTGGCGGCCAGATCGCTCTGCTCCGCCACCCAGATCGCTTCGCCGGCCCGCTCGCCGGCCTGCATCAGCGCCA
>JAYKIT010000009.1:0-2922 GCA_035285765.1 Synechococcus sp.
TGGCAGCTACCAACCAACCGGAAACCCTCGATGCCGCCCTGCTGCGCCCAGGCCGCTTCGACCGCCAGGTGCTGGTGGACCGGCCCGACCTCTCCGGCCGCAAAACAATCCTCGAGATCTACGCCAAAAAGGTGAAGCTCAGCGAGGGTGTTGAACTCGACAAAATCGCCGCAGCCACCAGCGGCTTTGCCGGCGCCGATCTGGCCAATCTGGTGAACGAGGCGGCCCTTCTGGCCGCACGGGCCCATCGCACCTCGGTGGACCAGGGCGATCTCAACGAAGCCATCGAACGGGTGGTGGCAGGCCTGGAGAAAAAGAGCCGCGTGCTTCAGGACGATGAGAAAAAAGTGGTGGCCTATCACGAAGTGGGCCACGCCATCGTTGGTCACCTGATGCCCGGCGGCAGCAAGGTGGCCAAGATCTCGATCGTGCCCCGTGGCATGAGTGCCCTGGGCTACACCCTGCAGCTCCCCACAGAGGATCGCTTCCTCAACTCCCGCGAGGATCTGCAGGGCCAGATCGCCACTCTGCTGGGCGGTCGCTCCGCCGAGGAAGTGGTGTTCGGCAGAATCACCACCGGTGCCGCCAACGATCTGCAGCGCGCCACCGACATCGCCGAGCAGATGGTGGGCACCTACGGCATGAGTGAAACCCTCGGCCCCCTCGCCTACGACAAACAGGGCGGTAACCGCTTCCTCGGCCAGGGCAACAACCCTCGCCGGGTGGTGAGCGATTCCACGGCACAGGCCATCGATAAGGAGGTGCGGGCCCTGGTGGACCGCGGCCACGAGCAGGCTCTGGCCATCCTCAACAACAACCGCGAACTGCTCGAAGACATCGCCCAGCGCATCCTCGAGAAAGAGGTCATCGAAGGTGATGAACTCAAGGAGCTGCTGGATCGCAGCGTGAATCCCGAGCCGGTGGCCGCCTGAGCGGCCGCATCCGAAGCCCCTGGGGGTTGACGAAACCCAGGGGCATCCCGGATAAGTGAGGTTTGAATCTGGGCGATGGTTCCCGAGCTCGCGCCACTCAAGGGACAGGATTTCCTCTCCTCGGCAGATCTTGATGCCGCCCAGACCAAGGCCCTGATCAGCCTGGCGGCTGACATCAAAGCGGGCCGCCGCCAGCCACGCCTTGATGGCAAGGTGCTTGGCCTGATCTTCTCGAAAGCCTCCACCCGCACACGCGTGAGTTTCACCGTGGCGATGGCGCGCCTCGGCGGCCAAACCATTGATCTCAACCCATCGGTGAGCCAGGTGGGCCGCGGTGAGCCGATCGAAGACACCGCCCGCGTGCTCAGCCGCTACATGAATGCGCTGGCGATCCGCACCTTCGCCCAGGCCGATCTGCAGGCCTATGCGGATGCAGCCTCGATCCCGGTGATCAATGCCCTCACCGACCTGGAACATCCCTGCCAGGCCCTGGCCGATTACCTCACCATGCAGGAGGCCTTCGGCTCCATCGAAGGCAGAACCATGGCCTATGTGGGCGATGGCAACAACGTGGCCCACTCCTTGCTGATTGCCGGAGCCCTGCTGGGGGTGAATGTGCGCATCGGCTGTCCCGCCGGCTTCCATCCCGATGCCGCCGTTGTGCAGCAAGCCACGGCGCTGGCCCAGGGGCGCTGCCGCATGGAGGTGATCGAGGATCCAGCCACAGCCGTGGCCGGTGCCCATGCCGTGTACACCGATGTGTGGGCCTCGATGGGGCAGGAGGAGGAACAGGCCCAGCGGGAGCTGGCCTTCCGCGGCTTCTGCGTGGATCAGGCCCTGATGGCCCATGCTGATCCTGAGGCCATCGTGTTGCACTGCCTGCCAGCGCACCGGGGCGAAGAAATCAGTGCTGAGGTGCTGGAGGGAGCTGCCAGCCGCGTTTTTGATCAAGCCGAAAACCGCCTGCATGCACAGCAAGCCCTGCTGGCCACCCTGCTGGGGGCCAGCGAAGCCTGAAGCCCGTGAGCACCCGCATTCACTGCCGCTACACCGGTGCGCTGCACTGCCAGGCCGAACACGGACCATCCGGCAGCCAGCTGCACACCGATGCCCCCAGCGACCACGCTGGCCTGGGGGAGGGCTTTGCCCCCACTGATCTGGTGGCCACAGCACTGGGCACCTGCGTGCTCACGATCATGGGCATCGCGGCCCAAGAGCGGGGCTGGGATCTCACAGGCGCTGAGCTGAGCGTGGAAAAAACCATGCAGCAGGAGCCGCGGCTGATTGCCAGCCTTGAACTCAGCATCACCCTTCCGGCCCACCTCAACAGCAACCAGCGGCAACTGCTGCAGCAAGCCGCCAACCAATGCCCGGTGAAACTCAGCCTGGAAGGGGCCATCCCCATGCACTTCCACTGGCTTTGAGGCCCCAGGCTCGACAACGCGGCCTTAGAGTGGCACAAATGTATTAGCGACGCGCTTTGGCTGCCATGCCGCTTGAGGCCCTCACCAGCGCCCAGCAGGAGCTCTACGACTGGCTCAGCGCTTTCATCGCGGAGCACCGCCACAGCCCCTCCATCCGCCAGATGATGGAGGCCATGGGGCTGCGCTCACCGGCGCCGATCCAGAGCCGCCTGCGCCATCTGCAGCAGAAGGGCTGGATCACTTGGAAGGAAGGCCAAGCCCGCACGCTGCAGCTGCTGGGGGGCGAGGCTGAAGGCCAGGGCATTCCAGTGCTGGGGGCCGTGGCCGCCGGCGGCCTGATCGAAACCTTCGACGATGTTCAAGACCACCTCGACCTGCAGCCGCTGTTGGAGCGGCGGGGCCTGTTCGCCCTCACCGTGAACGGCGACAGCATGGAGCAGGCCCACATCGCCGATGGCGACGTGGTGCTGATGGAGCCGGTGCGCGATGCCGCCCGCCTGCGCCCCGGCACGATCGTGAGCGCCCTGGTGGCTGGCAGTGGCACCACCTTGAAGCACCTCTACCAA
>JAYKIT010000010.1:0-6844 GCA_035285765.1 Synechococcus sp.
CTTCTCGTAGGGGTACTGCACCGTGACCGGGCGGCGGCGCAGGTGATCGAAGGTGACCGAGAGGCCTCGCGCGATGTTCTGGGTCGCGCTGACGGCATCTTTGGTGTAGTCACCAACCTGCTTGAGGAACCCGAACATGGAGATGGAGGGAGGCGGGGCGGAACAGGGTCGGGCCAATCATGACCCGGATGGATGGTGTCTGGCTCAGCCGCCGAACACGGCGGGGAAGGCCAGCTTGAGGGCGGCGGTCACCAGCAGGTTCACCAGGGCGATCGGCAGCAGGAACTTCCAGCCGAAATCGAGCAACTGGTCGATGCGCACCCGCGGCACGGTCCAGCGCAGCAGGATCGCGATGAACACCAGGGCGTAGGCCTTCAATACGGTCATCACGATGCCCACCGAGCCGGTGATCACCTGCACCAGCGGAGCATCGATCGGTTGTTGGAGCCAGCCGGCCAGGGTTTCAACCGGCAGCGGAAAGCCCCAGCCGCCCAGATACAGCACGGCCACCAACAGCGCTGAGAGCACCAGGTTGATGTAGCTGCCCAGATAGAAGAGGGCGAACTTCATGCCGGCGTACTCGGTTTGATAGCCGGCCACCAGCTCCTCTTCCGCCTCCGGCAGGTCGAAGGGCAAACGCTCGCATTCGGCCAGGGCGCAGATCCAGAAGATCAGGAAGCCCACCGGCTGACGCCAGATGTTCCAGCTCAAGATGCCGGCGCCGTTCTGCTGGTTGACGATGTCAACGGTGGAGAGCGAGTTGCTCATCATCACCACCGCCAGCACGGCCAGGGCCAGGGGAATTTCGTAGCTGATCGATTGGGCGGCCGCGCGCAGGCCCCCCAGCAGAGAGTACTTGTTGTTGCTGGCATAGCCGCTCATCAGCAGGCCGATCGGCTGAATGCTGCTGAGGGCCACCCACAGGAAGATCCCCACGCCCACATTGCTGATCAGCAGGTTCTGGCCGAAGGGCACGATCAGCCAGGAGAGGATCACCGGCACCACCACGAGCACCGGGCCGAGGGTGAACAGCAGCCCGTCGGCACGGGCGGGGATCACGTCTTCCTTCACCAGCAGCTTGAGGCCATCGGCCAACGGCTGCAGGATGCCGAGGGCACCGGCGTATTCCGGGCCGATGCGCTGCTGGGCGGCAGCGGAGATCTTGCGCTCCAGCCACACCGTGACCAGCACGCCCACCACCGCGGCCACCAGCACCAGCAGCATCGGCAGAGGGAGCCAGATCAGGCGGCTGACCCCCGCACTGACCCCGCCGGCTTCCAGCAGGCCGCGGAAACCCGCTTCCAGATCAAGGGTGAACGTTGAGCTCATCGCCACAGACCGATTGGGGCAACCTACCCAGTCGGGCCATCATTGTCGCCGGAACGCTGCTCCAGCGGCAGCCAATCCCGTTCTTCCGCGCCGGTATAGAGCTGGGTGGGCCGATAGATGCGGTTGGCTCCCAATTGCTCTTTCCAATGGGCCAGCCAACCCGCCGCCCGTGAGAGGGCAAACACCGGCGTGAACAGATCGGTGGGGATGCCGAGCTTGCGATACACAAGGCCGGAATAGAAATCCACATTGGGGTAGATCCCCTTGGGGCCCAGCCGCTCAGCCGCCACGCTTTCCAGCTTGCGGGCCACGTCGTACATGCGGTCGTGGCCGAAGCGGTCGAACAGGGTTTCAGCCAGACCCTGCAGGATCGTGGCCCGCGGATCCTTCACCTTGTATTCCCGGTGGCCGAAGCCCATCACCTTGCGCTTGGCGCGGATGGCTTCATCGAGGAAGGGCTCCACCTGGTCTTCACTGCCGATCTCCTCGAGCATCAGCAGCACATCTTCATTGGCGCCGCCATGCAAGGGGCCGGCCAGGGTGCCCACCGCTGAGGCCACCACCGCATAGGGATCGGTGAGGGTGCTGGCGGTCACCCGGGCGCTGAAGGTGCTGGCGTTGAGGGTGTGCTCGGCATGCAGCACCAGGCAGGCATCGAAGATGCGTGCTGCCAGCGGGTCGGGTTCCCGCTCGGTGAGCATGTAGAGGAAGTTGGAGGCGTAGGGCAGGTCGTCGCGCGGCTGGATCGGATCCTGGCCGCGGCGAATCATGTGGAAGGCCGCCAGCATCGTGGGGATCTTGGCCAGCAGGCGCATCACCGCGCCGCGGATGTAGTCCTCGTCATCGAGGGCGCGGTTGCCGTAAAAGAGCCCCAACGAGGCGGCACTGGCCTGCAGCGCATCCATCGGGTGGCCGCCGGCGGGGAAGCACTTGAGCATGTCCCGGATGCGGAAGCTCACCCGGCGGTGCATCTGCACGTCGTACTGGAACTCGCGCAGCTTCTCCGGATCGGGGAGCTCACCCCAGATCAACAGGTAGGCCGTTTCGAGAAAACTGCTGCGCGCCGCCAGGTCTTGAATGCGGTAGCCGCGGTAGCTGAGAATGCCGCGCTGGCCATCGATGTTGCTGATCGCCGACTGGGTGGCGGGCACGCCCTCGAGCCCAGGACGGAAACTGGAAGGGGCCACGCTCATCGATCGGCGACGACTGCAGGTGATGCAGCGAGGCTACGCGGCCAGATCAGTTCAACCTTTGCCCAGCAGCAGCACTTTGGGGCTGAGCAGCAGCCGCAGGCGGGCGCAGCCTGGTTGCAGCTCCTCGGTATCCAGCTCCAGCAGGGCCGCGCCGGCCTTCTTCAGCTGCACGCTGTTGGTGCTGCAGCCCAGCAGGTGACTGGCCAGTTGGCTGAGGTCGGGCTCATGGCCGAACAGCCCCAGCCGCTGCCATGGATCATTCAGCAACTCCCGCAACAGGGGCAGGGGATCTTGGGCTGGAGCCAGGGCATCACTGAAGCTGAGGGTGTCCCCCAGGCCCAACTGCAACGCCAGTTCGGCTGTTTGGCGGGCCCGCACCAGGGGGCTGCTCACCAGAGGGCCACAGCTCAGTTCCAGCCGTTCCAGTTGCTGCAGCACGCGGCGGGTGCGGGCTCGGCCTTCAGAGGTGAGGGCCCGTTCCGCATCGGTGGCGGTGCTGCCCCGCTCGACGGCGATGCCGTGGCGGATCAGCAGCAGTTCTCGCGTCATGGCTTAACGAAGGTTCAGTTGGGCTTGCAGCGAAGCCCGTTGCTGATCCTGCTCCAGCGCGATGGCGATCCCCTGCAGTGAGGGCGCCAGCGGCTGGCCCGCCAGCAGCTGCAGCCCCCGCCACAGCGGCCAGCGCCCCAGCAGCTGGCGAGCGCCGTTGCCATCGAGAGCCAGCAGCGCCTGGGCGTTGAACTCGGGATCGAGCTTGCGCAGCTGCTGTTTGAGCACTCCCTTTTGATGGCGCCCTTTGAGCTGGGCGCGCAGCGAATCGAGGTTGTTGCTCCACCAGCGCAGACCCCCATCACTGCCGGAACCGCCAGCCAGGCTCGCCTTCAGCTGCCCCTCCTTGTTGGTTTCGGCGGTGAGGTGGGTCCACACCCGCAGCTCGCCAAGGCTGGCGGCATCGAAGCCGGCCTGTTCCAGCTGCGCATCCAGGGCAGCAGTGGGGGGGTGATCGGGTCGGCTGCCCGCCAGCCAGGCTTCGGTGCCGCTGAGCTGGGCCTGCAGCAGTGGGCCATCGCGGTGGTGCAGCAGGGCGGGCAGCAGGTCGCCGCTGGCGGGCAAGTTGAACAGCTGGGGCAAGGCGCCACCAGGTTGCGAGAGGCTCAGGCGCCCCGCCGGCAGATGCAGTTGCTCCAGCAGGGCATCGCCATCAGCGCTCAGGGGAGCGAGGGCAGCACCTGCTGCGGTCTGCAGCATGGCGTTGAGTTGCACGCCATCGCGCCGCAGCGCCAGGCTGCCCACCAGCTGCTCAATCGCTTGCTGGGGCTGGAGTTCGGCCGGCAGCCCCAGCAGCTGCTCCAGGCCGGTGGCGTCAGTGCGCAGCAGGGCCACACCGGTGGGCTGGGTGCTCAGCCACTCCTGCAGCAGCGGTTCACCCGCCTGGTTGAGGGCCTCCTCCTGGGAGGCATCGAGGGCATCCTCAAGGGCGCTGCGACTGGAGGCCAGCAGCACCAGCTGGTCGTTCACCAGGGCGGTGGCCATCGGGGGATGGGTGGCGCCGTTGGTGCTGCTGCTACGGGGGCCGCGGCTGCTGATCAGCCCCAGGCCGCGGTAGCGGGCAATCTCCAGGTCGCTGCCCGCCAGGCTGCGGCTCTGCCAGAAGCGTTGTAGGAACAGCCGGGCGCCGTTCTCGGTGCGGCTGGTGAGCGCCAGCACCCAGGCGGGCGGTTGGCCGGGCTCTGTGGCCGCCTTCAGCGCCAGGCCGTTCTCAACACCGAGCCAGTCGGCCAGTTCCGTGGTGTAGTCGAGCCCTGCTGAGGCAAACAGGCCATCGCGCAGTTGCTCCAGCCGCGCGGCGGTGGTGCTGCGTTGCTTGGCAGCTGCCACGGCGCGGCCATAGGCCGGCAGCAGGGCGGGATCCAGTTCCAGCACCACGCTGAGATTGGCGCTGCGGGGCAGGAAGCGGCTGGTCACCGGGGCGCTGAGGCTTTGGCGCTGCAGCTGCAATGGGCTCTGGCGCTGCAACCACCACCAGCCACCGATCCCCAGGGACACCAGGGTGATGGCCATCGCCAGCAGCACCGCCAGTGGCGGGCGGAACTTGTTCACTCCCCGGCCCTCCATGCCGTGATGCATCGATCATCCTTGGGGATTGATGCCGTGGCCAGCCGTGCCCCAGCCGATTCCCATCTCCGCTGCAGAGTTGCAGCGCTGGTTGCAGGAGCCAACACCTCCTCAGCTGGTGGATGTGCGCGAGGCCCAGGAGCTGGCGTTGGCCGCTCTGCCGGGGGTGGTGCATCTGCCCTTGAGTGAGTCGCAGGATTGGTTGCCCCAGCTGTGGCAGCGCCTCGAGCCGGGCCGTGATCTGGTGGTGCTCTGCCACGCCGGGATCCGCAGTTGGCAGTTCGCCGCTTGGTTGCTCGAGACTCAGGGGCTGGAGCGGGTGTGGAACCTTGAGGGGGGCATTGATGCCTGGAGCGTGGCGGTGGATCCTTCGGTGCCGCGCTACTGAGGCGCCCCCACCCGCTGGCGCTGCGTACGATCCCAAGGATCTCCCTGGTTCGTAGTGCTTCCTCTGCCCCAGCGCCAGCAGCAGGTGTTGCAGGCCACGGTGCAGCACTACGTGGACACGGTGGAGCCGGTGGGCAGCCGCACGTTGGTGCGGCGCTTCGGCTTGGATGCCTCTCCGGCCACGGTGCGCTCCGCCATGGGGGCCCTTGAGCAGAAGGGCCTGCTGATCCAGCCCCACACGTCCGCCGGGCGTGTGCCGAGCGCCAAGGGCTATCGCCATTACGTGGATTGTTTGCTGCCGGAGCCCGGGGCGGCGGCGCTGCAGCTTCAGCGGGAGCTGGCGGAACTCAGCCTGCAGTGGGCTGCTCTTGAAGATCTGCTGCAGCATTTGGCCCGCCGCCTCGCCGATCTCACCGGCTTGCTGAGCGTGATCACCCGGCCCCAGCGGCCCCAGCCCCAGCTCAAGGCCCTGCGCTTGGTGGTGAGTGGTGATCGCCTGCTGGTGTTTCTGGTGGAGAGCTCCGCTCTCAGCAGCAGCCTGAATTTGCGCCTGCCGCCGGTGGCCAGCAGCCAGCTGGAGGCGCTGGAGCGTTGGCTCAACCTGCAATTGCAGGTCTCGTCAGGAGCAGCCATCCCCTGGGGCGTGTTGCCATCGCAGCTGCAGGCCGGTGGTGCACCGTTGCAGCAGGCCCTGGAAAGCCACAACCGGGCCCGCAACCGCCTGGCTGAAGGGGCCCTCACCACCGGCCTGACAGGCCTGCTGGCCCAACCTGAATTCAGCCTCACCACGAGCCTGCGGCCGTTGCTGCACTTGGTGGAGCAGAGCCCCCATGAATTGCTCTCCCCCTCCGATGCGGCGGCGCTCGGCGGGGTATGGATCGGTGGGGAGCATCCCAACCCCGCCCTCGATGGCTGCGCTGTGGTGCAGGCCAGCTACCACTCGCGCAGTGGCGCCCAGGGCCAGGTGGCTCTGGTGGGGCCGATGCGGATGGCCTATGCCACCGCGCGAGCCGCGGTGCAATCGGTGGCGGGCAGCCTCAGTCGCTTGCTGAGCTGACTGCGGCCTCAGCCACCGAGCTGGTCGGCCAGGCGTTCGGCCACGGTGTTCACATCCTTGTCGCCACGGCCTGAGAGGTTGATCACCACCTCGGTGCCGGGGGCCAGGGTGGGGCAGAGGGTCTCCAGCCAGGCAAAGGCGTGGGCGGTTTCCAGCGCGGGAATGATTCCTTCGAGTTGGCTCAGGCGCTGCAGCGCTTCGAGGGCTTCGTCGTCGGTGACGGCGCCGTATTCGGCGCGGCCGATTTCACGCAAATAGCTGTGCTCGGGGCCCACGCCGGGGTAATCCAGTCCGGCACTGATCGAGTGGGCTTCCACCACCTGGCCTTCATCGTCCTGCAGCAGCAGGCTCATGGCACCGTGCAGCACGCCGGTGCGGCCCTCGGTCATGGTGGCCGCGTGGCGACCGCTGCTCACCCCTTCCCCGGCGGCTTCCACACCGATCAGTCGCACGCTGGTGTCTTCAACGAAGGGATGGAACAGGCCCATGGCGTTGGAGCCGCCACCCACGCAGGCCAGCAGCACATCGGGCAGGCGACCGAAGGCCTCGTGGCACTGCTGTTTGGCCTCCTCGCCGATCACCGCATGGAAATCGCGCACCAGCATGGGGTAGGGGTGCGGGCCGGCCACCGAACCGAGGATGTAATGGGTGCTCTCCACGTTGGTGACCCAGTCGCGGATCGCTTCGCTGGTGGCGTCTTTGAGGGTGGCGGTGCCAGCGGTGA
Source organism: Synechococcus sp. (assembly GCA_035285765.1). Lineage (GTDB taxonomy): Bacteria > Cyanobacteriota > Cyanobacteriia > PCC-6307 > Cyanobiaceae > RCC307. Next base: position 6,806 of record JAYKIT010000010.1, read on the forward strand.
CCGGTTGCACGGTGGCCCCCAGCAGGCGCATGCGGAACA
>JAYKIT010000011.1:0-6081 GCA_035285765.1 Synechococcus sp.
AGGATGTAATGGGTGCTCTCCACGTTGGTGACCCAGTCGCGGATCGCTTCGCTGGTGGCGTCTTTGAGGGTGGCGGTGCCAGCGGTGACCGGTTGCACGGTGGCCCCCAGCAGGCGCATGCGGAACACATTGAGGGCCTGGCGGCGCATGTCCTCAGCGCCCATGTAGATCACGCACTCCAAGCCGAAGCGGGCGCACACGGTGGCGGTGGCCACGCCGTGCTGGCCGGCACCGGTTTCGGCAATGATCCGCTTCTTGCCCATGCGCAGCGCCAGCAGGGCCTGCCCCAGGGCGTTGTTGATCTTGTGGGCGCCGGTGTGGTTCAGGTCTTCGCGCTTGAGCCAGATGCGCGGGCCACCTTCGGGGCGGCGGTAATACTCGCTGAGGCGCTCGGCTTCATACAGCGGGCTGGGGCGGCCCACATAGGTGCGCAGCAGCTCATTGAGCCGGCTGGTGAAGGCGGGATCCTTCCAGGCTGCCGCTGCGGCCTCTTCCAGTTCGGCCAGGGCCGGCATCAGGGTTTCCGGCACGTACTGGCCGCCGAAGCGACCGAAGCGGCCCAACCCATCGGGACGAACGGAGACCTGCAGATCGGCAGAAGAGGGCAGCGTGCTGGTCACCGGCGCCGGCAGAAACTGGCGTCAGCCTAAGGAGCAGGCGGTGCCAGGGGCGGCCAGCCATAGGGCTCAAGAATCTCGATGCGGCCGCGTCCCTGGCGGCAGTTCCCCGTTGGGGCCGGTCCCACTGCTTGCCCCTTGAGATTCACCCCCACCCGGGCACAGCTGCTCTTGCCGTGGGGATCGGCGAACTGCAGCTGAACCACCTGAACATTCACGGGCGGTGTGTCCATCGGCAGCTCACGCGCAAGGCACACTCACCTAAGGCAGCGAGGCGGTGATGGGCAAGGGGGGCTGGCGCGAGTTCGAATCCGATTCCGCCGCATTGCAGCGCGCCGTGCCAGCGGCTGAGCCCACCCCCAGGGGGCAGCAGCGCGTGCGGGTGCAGCGCACCCGAGCGGGCAAGAAAGGCAAAACCGTGACCCAGGTGAGTGGCCTGGAACTCAGTGACAGCGAGGCCAAGGCCCTGCTCAAGCAGCTCAAGGGGGCCGTGGGCAGTGGTGGCAGCTTCAAAGACGGCCTGATCGAATTGCAGGGCGATCAGGTGGCCACGGTGCTGCAGGCGCTGCAGCAGGAGGGGTTCAAGCCCAAGCAGGCCGGCGGGTGACAATGGCCGGCGCGTAAGAGATCGGGCCATGGCTGCCGCCACCAACATCGTCTGGCATGAGGCCTCTGTGGACCGGGAGGCCCGCAGCCAGCAGCGCGGTCACCGCAGCGTGATCCTCTGGTTCACCGGCCTTTCCGGTTCCGGCAAGAGCACCCTGGCCAACGCGGTGAATGCGGTGCTGTTCGAGCGCGGCATGGCCACCTATGTGCTCGATGGCGACAACATCCGCCATGGCCTTTGCAAAGACCTGGGCTTCTCCGATGCCGACCGCGAGGAGAACATCCGCCGCATTGGCGAGGTGGCCAAGCTGTTCATCGATGCAGGCGTGATCACTCTCACCGCCTTTGTGTCACCCTTCCGCGCCGATCGCGACAAGGCCCGCGCCCTGGTGGCGGATGGCGACTTCATCGAGGTGCACTGCGCTGCCGATCTGGCGGTGTGCGAAGACCGCGATCCCAAGGGGCTCTATGCCAAGGCCCGCGCCGGTGTGATCAAGGAATTCACCGGGATCTCCAGCCCCTATGAGGCTCCCGAGGCGCCTGAACTGCGGGTGGATACCGGCAGCCAGAGCCTGGAGCAGAGCGTGGCAACGGTGCTCAGCCTGCTGGAGGAGCGGGGTGTTCTGCCGGCTGCAGCCTGAGATAGAGCTCATCGAGCACGGTTTTGAGCAGGCTGGCCAGCGGCACGGCCAGCAGCAGCCCCAGCAGGGCGCCCACCCCCAGCAGTTCACCAAGGCGGGCGCCCAAGGGCAGGCTCACCAGCACCCAGGCCGGGTGCAGCCCCACAATCGTGCCCACCAGCCGCGGGGCGATCAGCTGGTCCACCACCTGGCCCACCGTGATGGCGGCGGCCAGCACCTCCAGCCCGGTGCGGGGATCATCCAGCGTGAGCCCCAGGCTCACCACGGTGATGGTGAGGGCGCTGGCGTAGGGCACCAGGGTGGTGAAGCCGATCAATAAGGCGAACAGCACGCCGTAGGGGATCTGCAGCAGGGTGAACACCACCACCTGGGCCAGGCTGAGCAGCACCGCCAGCAGCACCTGGCCGGCGAAGTAACCGCGGAAGGTGCGATCCATGCTGGTCACCACCAAGGGGCGCCAGTCGGCGGGGATCCAGCGGGCCAGGCCGGTGCTGATCGATTCACCCCCCAGCAGCAGAAACACCGCCAGCACCAGCACGATCACGGTGTTCACCGTGATGCTGAAGGTGGCGCTCAGCAGCCCCAGCAGCTGCTGGCTGATGCTGCTGGCCAGCCGCGCGGAGCGAGCCAGCAGGTTGTCGGTGAAGGGGCTCAGATCGGTGGGCCAGCCGCGCTGTTCCGCCAGCTCCTGCAGGTGATTGAGCTGCTCTTGGGCCTGCACCAGCCAGCTGGGCAGGGTGTTGAGCAGCTCGCCCAGCTGTTCCACCAGCGGTGGCACCAGCAGCACGCCCCCCAGCACCACACCGCTGATGGTGGACACCAGCACCAGCAGCAGGGTGAGCGCCCGTGGCAGCCCCCGCTGCTGCAGCCAGCGGCTGGGGATATCCAGCAGGAAGGCGATCAGGGCCGCCGCCAGAAACAGGGCGGGGAATGGCGCCAGCCGCAGCAGCACCTGGCGCAGCACAAACAGGTTCAGCCCCAGCAGGGGCAGCACGAGGCTGAGGCGCAGCCAGCGGGGAAGGCGCATGGTCAGTGCTGCTGGGCCAGATAGCTGCTGCTGCCGAGTTGCTGCAGGCGCTCATCCTTGGCGGCCACCATCTGCTCGAGTTCGCGGCGGTAATCGTGCAGCTGGCGGCGCAGTTCCGGATTGCCCAGGGCCAGGATCTGCAGGGCCAGCAGGGCGGCGTTGGTGGCGTTGCCGATGGCCACGGTGGCCACGGGGATGCCTGCCGGCATCTGCACGATCGAATAGAGCGAATCCACGCCCGAGAGGGCTTTGCTGCTCACCGGCACGCCGATCACCGGCAGCGTGGTGATGGCCGCCACCATCCCCGGCAGGTGGGCGGCTCCGCCAGCGCCGGCGATCAGCACCTGCAGCCCCCGCGCCTCAGCCTGGCGTGCGTATTCCGTCATCACCAGGGGCGTGCGGTGGGCGGAGAGCACCCGCACCTCATGGGGCACCTCAAAGCGCTCGAGGATGTCCACCGCGCGCTGCATGCAGGGCAGATCCGAATCGCTGCCCATCACCACTCCCACCAGCGGACCCACGGCCATCGGCAGACTGCTTCTGCGGTCATTCTCTCCACCCAGTGATGCAGTGGCACACCAACCTGCGCCTGCCGGAAGCCGCCGGGGTGGCGCCGCGCCGCTGGCGGCTGGGGGTGGATCAGAGCGGTTGCATTGCCCGGCTTGAACCGCTGCCCCCCGGCAGCGAAGGAGCTGGTGAGAACTGGCACGGGGATTGGCTCAGCCCTGCGGGGGTGGATCTGCAGATCAATGGCGGCCTGGGGCTGCCGTTTCCGGAACTCACGCCGCAGCAGCTGCCCCGGTTGCTGGAGCTGCTGGAGCTGCTGTGGCGCGATGGGGTGGAGGCGATTGCCCCCACCTTTGTGACCTGTGCCGTGGAGCCCCTGCGCCAGGGCTTGGCGGTGCTGGAGGAGGCGCGCCGTCAGCACCGGCCTGGGCGCTGCCGGCTGCTGGGGGCCCACCTGGAAGGCCCTTTTCTAGCCCCCCCGCGCCGGGGTGCCCATCCCGCGGAACATCTGTGTGCGCCATCGCTGCAGGCCTTGGAGCAGCGCATTGGCGGCTTTGAAGAGGCCATCGCCCTGGTGACCCTGGCCCCGGAGCTGGAGGGGGCCGATGCGGTGATCGCGGCGCTGCGGCAGCTGGGGGTGGTGGTGAGCCTGGGCCATAGCGCGGCGGATGAAGCCCAGGCGCGCCGCGCTTATCAGCAGGGGGTGTCGATGCTCACCCACACCTTCAACGCGATGCCGGGGTTGCACCACCGGGCCCCAGGGCCGGTGGGGGCTCTGCTGGGCAGCCCGCCGGTGGCGTTGGGGCTGATCGCCGATGGGGTGCATGTGGCCCCGGCGATGGCGGCGCTGTTGCAGCGCCTGTTCCCCGAGCAGGTGGTGCTGGTGAGTGATGCCCTGGCGCCCTACGGCCTGCCGGCTGGCCGCTACCCCTGGGATGCGCGCACGATTCAGGTGGAGCGCGGCAGCTGCCGGCTGGAGGATGGCACCCTGGCCGGCACCACCCTCACGCTGCTGGAGGGGGCGATTCGGCTGGCCGGTTGGACCGGTGATGCCGCCGCTGCCATCCGGGCGGCCACGGTGCTGCCGCGAGGCGTGTTGGGCCAATCACCGGTGGTGGAGCAGCTGCTGCTGGGGCAGCCGTTGGCCCACACCCTGCGTTGGTCGCAAGCGCCTACACAACCGCTGGCCTGGCGCTGGAACGGGTAAGGTCGCCCCTCGCCTTGACCCTTCCTTCTCCATGAGCTCCTCCGCTGCCAGCCAGGACGCCGCTCGGGCCGCAGACGAGAAGAGCGAGGTGAAGGGTTACTTCGAAACCACCGGTTTTGATCGCTGGAATCGCATCTACAGCGACAGCAGTGATGTGAACCGGGTGCAGCGCAACATCCGCATCGGCCACCAGAAAACCGTGGATGCGGTGCTGGCCTGGTTGGAGGCCGATGGCGATGTGGCCAGCCGCAGCTTCTGTGATGCCGGCTGTGGTGTGGGCAGCCTCAGCCTGCCCCTGGCGCGCATGGGTGCAGGCTCGATTGCCGCCAGTGATCTCTCGGAGGCCATGGTGGAGGAGGCCAGCCGGCGCGCTGGGGAGCAGGGCCTGGCCGATGGCCGTTTGCAGTTCAGCGCCTCCGATCTCGAGAGGCTCCAGGGCCGTTACGACACCGTGATCTGCCTGGATGTGTTCATCCATTACCCCCAACCCCAGGCTGAGGCGATGGTGCGCCACCTGGCGAGCCTGAGTGAGCGGCGCCTGATCGTGAGCTTTGCGCCTTACACCCCACTGTTGGCGCTGCTGAAGGGCATTGGTCAGCTGTTCCCTGGCCCCAGCAAGACCACCCGTGCCTACACCCTCAAGGAGGCCGGCATCGTGGCGGCAGCAGCGGCCTGTGGTTTCAAGCCGGTGCGGCGTCAGTTGAACCAGGCCCCCTTCTATTTCTCGCGTTTGATCGAGTTCGTGCGCGCCTGAGGCCTGCTCAGGCCAGCCCTTAGCTCTGGCGCCCCAGCTGCACCCGGATCTCCGGGCGGTGCTGGAGATCGATGCTGGCCACCCCCACAAAGCCGTTGAAGCGGCCCCCCTGGCCGATCACGGTGGTGTGCTCCAGCTGGGGGAAGAGTTGCTTGAGTTGCAGTGCCACGGGGCCTGAGCGTTGGAAGAGCTTGTCGGCCTCACGGCTCAGGGCGATGTGGCCCATCGATTGCAACTGCAGGTTGCCCTCCGGCAGTTGGATCGTGCCCTGGAAGTGGGTGAGCAGCAGGGCCTGACCATCGCGCCCCTGACGCCGCTGGACGGCCTGCTCCAGGCCATAGAGGGAGCCATCGGGGGCGCTGCAGTCACCGCTGCTCGACACCTGCAGGGTGTAGCTGACGCTGTCGCCCACGCTGAGCAGGGCGTCCTGGTTGGAATCGGTGAACACGGTGTTCTTGAGCTTGCAGATGCTGAGCTCGAGTGGCTGGGATGTGGCCTCCGGCGTGGCCTGGCTGCAGCCACCGAGCAGGGCCAGCGCGGCGCAGAACACGGGACGGAAACGGCGCACGGTGTGGAAGGACCAGAACAACCTCCGTAGGTTCGCAAGCTTCGATTAACCGCGGGTAATCCGTCGCAACGGATCCGGTGGGGGGGCTTCGAACGAAAGCGCTGTGCCGTTGTGCAGCACCCCGCCCAGCTGGTGGGCATGCAGCAGGTAGCCC
>JAYKIT010000012.1:0-2795 GCA_035285765.1 Synechococcus sp.
CCTCAAGCAGGTTGGTGACTACACCAAAGATGCCGTCAGCGCGACCCAGAACATCGCGCGAGGCCTCTCGGTCACCTTCGATCACCTGCGCCGCCGCCCGGTCACGGTGCAGTACCCCTACGAGAAGTTGATCCCCTCGGAGCGCTACCGCGGGCGCATCCACTACGAGTTCGACAAGTGCATCGCCTGCGAGGTGTGTGTGCGGGTGTGCCCGATCAACCTGCCCGTGGTGGATTGGGTCATGAACAAGGCCACCAAGAAAAAGGAGCTGCGCAACTACTCGATCGATTTCGGGGTGTGCATCTTCTGCGGCAACTGCGTGGAGTACTGCCCCACCAACTGCCTCTCGATGACCGAGGAATACGAGCTGGCCGCCTTTGATCGCCATAGCCTCAATTACGACAACGTGGCCCTGGGGCGCCTTCCCACCAGCGTGACCACCGATCCCTCGGTGATCGCCCTGCGGGAGCTGGCCTATCTGCCCAAAGGGGAAATGGATCCCCATGGCGTTGACCCCACCCGCCCGCGGGCGGGCAAACTGCCCGAACAGGTGCTCGAGACCCTGCCCAAGCCTGAGGAGAAGCAATCCTGATGCCGCCCCTTGCTGAACTCACGCAGCTGATCGTGTTCGCCCTGCTGGCCGCCGGCGTGGTGGTTGGCGCCCTGGGCGTGGTGATCCTGCCCAACATCGTGTATTCAGCCTTCCTGCTGGGGGGCGTGTTCCTCTCGGTGGCGGGGCTTTACCTGATGCTCAATGCCAGCTTCATTGCCGCCGCCCAGGTGCTGGTGTACGTGGGAGCGGTGAATGTGCTGATCCTGTTCGCGATCATGCTGGTGAACAAGCGCGAAACAATGGCGGATGCGCCGGGCGTGGCGCTGCGGCGGCTGCTCTCCAGTGGCGTCTGCGCCGGGCTGCTCTGGCTATTGCTGCGGGTGGCCTTCACCACCCCCTGGGCCACCCCGGGCCCAGAGGCCATCGGTGAAGACGCCGTGATCCGCCTCGGTGAGCACTTCTTCAGCGATTACCTGCTGCCCTTTGAGCTGGCCTCGGTGCTGCTGCTGATGGCCATGATCGGCGCGATCGTGCTGGCCCGCCGCGATGTGTTCAACACCGATATCTCCACGGGAGAAGCCGTGGATCAAGGGCTGATCGAAAAAGCCCGCACCCCTCTACTGCTGGAGAAAACCTCACAATGACCAGCATTTCCGTTCCGCTCGAGGCCTACCTCACCGTGGCCGCTGCCCTGTTCTGCATCGGTGTGTGGGGCCTGATCAACAGCCGCAATGCCGTGCGCGTGCTGATGAGCATCGAGCTGATGCTCAACGCGGTGAACATCAACCTGATGGCGTTCTCCAGCTACCTCGATGGCACGGAAATTCGCGGGCAGGTGTACGCGATTTTCGTGATCACCGTGGCCGCCGCCGAAGCCGCCGTGGGCCTAGCCATCCTGCTCTCCCTCTACCGCAACCGCGACACGGTGGACATGGAGCGCTTCAACCTGCTGCGCTGGTAACCCGGCGATGCAGCTGACGCGTCTCTGGGTGATCTGCCGCAGCGGCAGCCAGAGCGCCCGGCGCACTGGTGAACGGATCGCCGAGCAGCTCAGGGGCCGCAACGCCAAGGTGCTGGTCACCACCAGCGGGCTCAATGCCAATCCCTACCCGGGCCTGCTGGCGGATGAGCCCCTGCCCGATCTGGTGATCGTGCTCGGCGGCGATGGCACGGTGCTGAGTGCAGCCCGCTACCTGGGGCCCCTCGATGTCCCCATCTTGAGCTTCAACGTGGGGGGCCACCTGGGCTTCCTCACCCACGAGTCGATCCTGCTCGAGCAATTGCTCAGCGGCGATGGCAGCGCGCTCTGGGACCGGCTGCAGAGCCATCACTACGCCCTGGAGCAACGGTTGATGCTGCAAGCCAGCGTTGACCGCGGCGACGGCATCCCCGACAGCGGCCATCACCGCAACAAACAGGGGCAGCTCTGCCATCTGGCGCTCAACGATTTCTATTTCAGGCCTGCCCAGGAGGAGGCCTCTCCCACCTGCAGGCTCGAGCTGGAAATTGATGGCGAGGTGGTGGGGCAGTACCAGGGTGATGGCCTGATCGTGGCCTCACCCACCGGCTCCACCGGCTACGCCATGGCGGCTGGTGGGCCGATCCTGCACCCGGCCATCGACGCCATCGTGGTGAATCCGATCTGCCCGATGAGCCTGTCCAGCCGCCCGGTGGTGGTGCCGCCCCGCTCGGTGCTGGCGATCTGGCCCGTTGGCGATGCCACCCGCCGGGTGAAGCTCTGGAACGATGGCGCCCTGGCCACCGAACTGCTGCCAGGTGATCGCTGCATCGTGCAACAGGCTGATCACCACGCCCTGCTGGTAGCCCTGGAGCAGCAACCCTCCTATTTCCGCAATCTCACCCGCAAACTGCACTGGGCCGGCAGCCTCACCGACGCCATGCCCTCGCAGAACTGAACCACCATGGCCCTCGAGATCGAACGCCGCTTCTTCGTGTGCTCAGAGGCTTGGCGTGAGCTGGTGCAACGCAGTGAGCAGCTCGATCAGGGCTACCTCAGCCAGGGGGGCCAGGGAGTCACCGTGCGGGTGCGCAGCGCCGGTGATCAGGCCTGGCTCACCCTCAAGGCATCCACCGCTGATCCCGAGGTGCGCCAGGAGTTCGAATACGCCATCCCCAGCGCTGATGCCAATGCCCTGCTGGCACTCACGCCACGGCGGGTGCAAAAGCTTCGCCATCACCTGAAGCTGGAAGGGGGCGAGTGGGTGGTGGATGAATTCAGTGG
>JAYKIT010000013.1:0-7398 GCA_035285765.1 Synechococcus sp.
GCGGGGGTTTCCACAGCTACGGCGCTCTCCTCTTTGCTGACTTCTGCTGCTGTTTCCTCTGCGGTCATTGCGTGTAGTCGCAACTCATCAATGAGTTGCCGTAGCGGGCCAAGGGTCCAGCTTACCTCCTCACCTCAACCACCTCTGCAGCAGCATCAGTGCGCCGGTGCTCAGCATCCACAGCAGCCCCAGGCCATTGAGCAGCACGTAAATGGTTTCGCCTGTGCTGCCCAGCCACTCCCCCTCGTGCAGGCGCATCAGCCAGTGGGCCTGGTCCCGGCCCCAGCCCCCCCAGTCGCGCAGCAGCCTGTAGCTCAGGCCGGTGGACACCGTGAGTAGCAGCGGTGCCAGCACCACCGGGGCCAGGCGGGCATGCCAGCGGCGCAAGGTCAGCAGCCAGGCAGCCATCAGAGCGACTCCTCGGGCCTTGGAACAACGTTGATAGTTTGAAGGAACTGCTCAGGCCGGGCGGAGCCCTTCAAGACCCATCCATGAACTTGTTCGCCGAACTGCTCGCCTCCTCCCGCCCTCAGGCTGGCCCCCGCATCAGCCAGAACCGCCGTGGGATTGAAGTGAAGTCGGAGCGCGAGATCGCGATCATGCGCGAATCGGGCCGCATCGTGGCCACGGTGCTCAAGGAAATCATGGGGTTGGTCAAGCCCGGCATGACCACGGGTGATCTCGATGCCTATGCCGAGGAGCGCATCCGTGCCATGGGGGCCGTGCCCAGTTTCAAGGGCTACCACGGCTTCACCGGCACCATCTGCGCCAGCATCAACAACGAGGTGGTGCATGGCATCCCCAGCCGCAAGCGGGTGATTCGCGATGGCGACCTGCTCAAGGTGGACACCGGTGCCTTCTATGAGGGCTACCACGGCGATAGCTGCGTGACCATTGGGGTGGGCTCGATCTCCGAGGAAGCCAGCCGGCTCTCCCAGGTGGCCCAGGAATCGCTGATGCAGGGTCTGGCCACGATCAAGGCCGGCAGCACCTTGATGGACATTGCCGGAGCGGTGCAGGACCACGTGGAAGCCAATGGCTATGCCGTGGTGGAGGACTACACGGGCCATGGGGTGGGCCGCAACCTGCATGAAGAGCCCTCGGTGTTCAACTACCGCACCCGCGATCTGCCCAATGTGACCCTGCGCTCGGGCATGACCCTGGCGGTGGAGCCCATCCTCAATGCCGGCAGCAAGTTCTGCCGCACCCTCAAAGACCATTGGACCGTGGTGACCCAGGACGGCAGCCTTTCGGCGCAGTGGGAGCACACGATTCTGGTGACCGACAGCGGCTGCGAGATCCTCACGGACCGGGAGGCCGTGTGAACCAGCGGTAGTAGAGCTCCCGGCTCCAGCAGCTGAGTGGCATCAGCACCCAGGTGAGTGGATTGGGGGTCACGATGATCAGCTCCCGCCCCGCCAGGGCCTGTTGAACCACCGAGCGGGCCACGCCCTCGGCCCGCATCACCCCATAGGGGTTGAGCGCTGAGCGAAATGGGCCCAGCACCAGCCGCCTCACGCGGCAGCTGGCATCAAGGCGCCGCAGGCTCAGCACCTGGCCCAGGGCGCGCTTGCTGATCTCGTACAGCGGGCTGAGGGCCGGGTTCACCTCGGCCTCGGAGGTGTTCACCCAAACCTCGCGGCTGCTTGGTTCGGCGCCCTGAGCGGTGTCAGCGGCCAGAAACAGCTCCAGCAGCCGCAGCGGGCTGAGCAGGTTCACCGCCAGGGTTTCACTAGTGGCGGCCGCATCGCGGGCGCCAAGGCGGTTGATGCCGTGGTTGATCACCAGCAGCTGCAGACCGGCCAGGGCATCCCGCAGCTGCTCCTCCTGCCCAACCTGCCAGTTCAGGGTTTCCACCGCAAGGGTGGTGCCATCGCGCTCAAGCACCAGCGCCTTGCTGCTGTGGCTCAGGGCCACGGGAATCGCCCCCTGGCGATGCAGCTCCCACAACAGCGCCCTGCCGAGGCTGCCACCGGCCCCGGTGACTCCGCAGCGCATGCCCTGCAGCGCTCCAGCTGGGGGTTGCGCCACGCCTGTGCTCCTCCACATGGGTAGATTTTCCCACCAGTCAGACCCAAGCCCATGGGCCACTCCAGCGCCACACTCCTGGTGGGGTCCTGTGAACCCTTCAGCGGCAAGTCCGCCTTGGTGATGGGTTTGCTGCAGCAGTTGCGCGATCGTCAGCTGCCCCTGCGATACGGCAAACCCCTGGCCACCAGCGTTGAGCAGCACAGCGGTGATGGCCCCCTGATCGACGACGACGTGCGCTTCGTTGGCGAGATCTTCAATTTGCCCAGCGAGGCTCTGCTGCCCTCGCTGCAATCGAGCACGGCAGCCCCCACCGAGGCGCAACTCAGCACTGGTGCTGTGGTGCCAGCTGCTGAGGCCAGTGCCAAGTTGCGCAGCCTGCTGGGTGATGCCGAGGGGGTGACCCTGCTGGAGGCCGCCGGATCCCTCAATGAAGGGGTGCTGTTTGGTTTGAGCCTGCCCCAGGTGGCCGAGGCGCTGGATGCCCCGGTGGTGCTCGCCCATGCCTGGGAGGGTGCCCGCAGCGTGGAGCCGCTGCTGCAGGCCAAGCAGCTGTTGGGTGATCGCTTGGTGGGTGTGGTCTTCAACAACGTTGAACCGGATCAGTTGGCAGCGCTGCGCCAGCAGCTCACACCGGCGCTGGACTCCCTTGGCTTACCCATCTACGGCCTGCTGCCCCGCAGCCCGCTGCTGCGCAGCGTGACGGTGGGCGAGCTGGTGCAGCGCCTGCAGGCCCAGATGCTCTGCTGCCGTGAACGCAAGGATCTGCTGGTGGAAACCCTCAGCATTGGTGCCATGAATGTGAATTCAGCCATGGAGGTGTTCCGTCAGCAGCGCAACATGGCGGTGGTCACCGGAGCCGACCGCACCGATATCCAGTTGGCGGCCCTGGAGGCTTCCACCCAGTGCCTGATCCTCACGGGCAATGGCGATCCCCTGCCCCAGCTGGTGGGCCGTGCCCAGGAGCTTGATGTGCCCCTGCTGAAGGTGGAGCACGACACCCTCACCACGGTGGCGGTGATCGAGAAGGCGTTCGGTCATGTGCGCCTGCATGAGGCGGTCAAGGCCACCTACGCCTCCCGCATGGTTGCTGAAAACTGCGACTTCAGCCCCCTGTTTGCTCACCTGGGACTGTCCTGAGGCTCAGACCGTTGCTACGGTCGGCAGATCGCTGGTGTGACGCGGCTTGTGACCCGGTCCCTTGACCTGCCATCCCTCGACCGGGTGGACACCCTCGCTCAGGAACTGGCCCTGTTGCAGGCCACCGGGCATCGCCGCATCGCCATCCTCGGCACGCGCCATGTGCCGGTGGTTTCGATTCATCTGGTGGAGCTGCTGGCTCGCTCACTGGTGCAGGAGGGCCACAGCCTGCTCACCTCTGGTGCCCAGGGCATCAATGCTGCGGTGATTCGCGGGGCCTTGGCCGTGGATCCAGCCAAGCTCACGGTGATCCTGCCCCAGGGGTTGGATCAGCAATCGCCTGAATCCCAGGAGCTGCTGGAGCGGGTGCTGCATCTGGTGCAGAAGCCTGAGCACGATGATCTGCCCCTCACCGAGGCCAGCACCCTTTGCAACAAGGAGATCATCAGCCGCTGTGACCAGCTGATCTGCTTTGCCTTCCACGACAGCGAAACCCTGATCGAAACCTGCCGCATCGCTGAAGAGCAGGGCAAGGTGGCCACCCTGCTCTTCTTTGATTAATGGTTGGCTTCAGCCTTGCAACACGGCTTTGAGGCTCTCCAGGTAGATCGTGCCGCTGCAGAGCAGGGCTGAGGCCCAGCAGAGCCCGCGCAGGGGCGGCACATTACCCACATAGGCCCCGATGTAGACCAGGCGCAACAGCGGAAACAGCCAGGCGGCCAGCAGCGCAGCGGGGGCTGTGTTGCCGGCGATCAGGGCCAGCAGGCAGGCCGGAGCGTGCAAGCTGAAGCCCTCAAAGCTGTTCTGGTGAGCCCAGCTGGCGCGCTGGCCCCAGGCCGGCAAACGCTCAAACATCGCCCGTGGTGCGGCCATATCCGCCATGGTGAAATCCGCCTGGGAGCGAGCGGCCCCCAGGGGCACGATGCTGAGGATCACCACCAGGCCGGCCAGCACCAGGGAGCAGGCGAATGGGGCGCCGGGGGCGGCGAGGGAGCTAAGCAGGTCGGCCATGGTTGTGGGTTGAGGGCCCCTTTCTAGGCTGGTGGGATACCAAGCCGTTGCCGTCTTCCCCATGGCCGACACCTACAGCTTTGACGTCGTTTCCGATTTCGACCGCCAGGAGCTGGTGAACACCGTGGATCAGGTGCGTCGCGATGTGGCCCAGCGCTACGACCTCAAGGATTCGAACACGGAGGTGGAGCTGGAGGAGACCGCCATCGTGATCACCACCGCCAGCGACATGACCCTCGATGCGGTGGTTGATGTGCTGCGTCAGAAGGCCACCAAGCGCAACCTCTCGCTCAAGATCTTTGATGAGCAGACCCCTGAAACCGTTGGCGGCAACCGGGTGAAGCAGGAGATCAAGCTGCGCAAGGGGTTGAGCCAGGAACTGGCCAAGAAGCTCAGCAAAACCGTGCGTGATTCGCTCAAGAAGGTGACCGTGTCGATCCAGGGCGACAGCCTGCGGGTGACCGGCAAGAACAAGGACGACCTGCAGGGGGCCATCGCCCTGTTGAAGGAGCAGGACATCGAGGTTCCCCTGCAGTTCCAGAACTACCGGTGAGCCACGACGCCGACTACCGAGAGGCCTGGGCGGATGACGACTCCGCCGCGCCGCGCGATGAGGAACGCCACTCCTCCACCTTCACCGAAGCTGGCGTGGTGCGCTTCAACGACTACTACGACAGCCGTGATGAGGATGAGCGCTAGGGGCTGATGGGCTCCTGGGTTTGCTCAGGACTGAGCACCAGCACGGGTTTCTCCATCGCTTCTGCGGCCAGGGCCTCATCCATGTTCAGCTCCAGGCTGCACTCGTAGCGCCTGAGGGCATGGGCCTTGATGCTTTCGGCCTTCACCACCAGGTTCAGCCGCTGGGCTTCCAGCTCAAAGTCGCTGGGGGTGGGGTGATCGGCCAGCCAGGTGCCCTGCGCTCGGTTCAGCCGCGTTTGCAGCAGCTTGGTGGTGGCCTCATTGCAGCGTTGCGGGCCCCCCTCGCCATCGAGCTTGTTGGGCTGTTCCATCGCTGTGGCCCCGCTCCCCAGCAGCAGCAGCAGCAGCAATGGCAACCTGAAGCGGCGAGATTGCATGGCCTGGCGTGAATGCAGCCTTACTCTGCCTGGCCCTGATTGGTGCCAACCCTTTGCAGGAGCAGGGGCAGCGGGTGCATCCGGTGCGTTCAGCCGCTGGCATGGTGGCGAGCCAGGAGAGGCTGGCCAGTGAAGCTGGCGCCACGATGCTGCGCCAGGGCGGCAATGCGATCGATGCGGCGGTGGCCACCGCCTATGCCCTGGCGGTGACGTTGCCCCAGGCCGGCAACCTCGGCGGCGGTGGCTTTCTGGTGTTCTGGAACCAGCCCGAGCGCCGCGGCTACGCCCTCAATTTCCGCGAGATGGCGCCGCGGCGCGCCCACCGCGATCTGTTTCTCAAGCCCGATGGCCGTGTGGATCGCCAGCTGGCCACCCGCAGCCTGTTGAGCACCGGGGTGCCGGGCACGGTGTCCGGCCTGCTGCAGGCCCATGGTCGCTTTGGGGTGCTTCCGCGCGAGGCGGTGATGGCCCCGGCCATCGCCCTGGCGGAGCAGGGGTTTGCGGTGTATCCCGCCCTGGCGGCTTCGCTGCAGCAGGCGGCACCGCTGCTGCAGGCCGATCCCACCGCCAAGGCGCTCTACTACAAGCCTGGGGGTGAGCCTTATCGAGCTGGCGAGATCCTGCGCCAGCCGGAGCTGGCTTCCACCCTGCGCCGCATTGCCCGCCAGGGGCGGGCTGGCTTTTACCAGGGCCCCCTGGCGCGGGCGTTGGAGGAGCAGATGCAGGCCGGTGGTGGCCTGATCGATCGCCGCGATCTTGAGGCCTACACCGCTCCTTGGTTGGAGCCGGTGCAGGGGCGCTTTCGCGGGCTCACGGTGCTGTCGATGCCACCACCGTGCAGTGGTGGGGTCAGCTTGATCCAACTGCTGAATCTGCTGGAGCCCTTTGACCTGGCCGGCATGGGGCTCAACAGTGCGGCTGCGATTCACACCCTGGTGGAGGCCATGAACCTGGCCTACCGCGATCGCAACAGTGAGCTGGGGGATGCCGCTCAGGTGGAGGTGCCAGTGCAGCGGCTCACCAGCAAGGGCTATGCGGCCCAGCTGCGCGCTCTGATCCGGCCGGAGCGCCACACCCCCAGTGCTGAACTCGAAGGCAAGGCTTCACTGCCGGCCAACAGCACCAACACCACCCATCTCTCGGTGGCCGATCAGCAGGGCTCGTTGGTGGCGCTGACCACCACCTTGAACTTCGCCTATGGCAACGGCATCGCCATTCCCGGCACCGGCGTGCTGCTCAACAATGAGATGGATGATTTTAGTGCCAAGCCCGGCGTTGCCAATGCCTACGGGCTGGTGCAAGGGGAGAAAAACGCCATCGCCCCAGGCCGGCGGCCATTGAGTTCGATGACTCCCACGGTGGTGCTCAATGCCAAGGGGGAGCCTTGGTTGGCCACCGGCAGCCCGGGCGGTAGCCGCATCATCACCACCGTGCTGCAGGTGCTGCTCAATCGGGTGGTGCATGGCCTCAACCTGGCCACCGCTGTGGTCAGCCCCCGCATTCACAGCCAGCTCTGGCCTGATCAGCTGCAGCTTGAGCAGGGCATCAGCCCCGACACGATTCGCCTGCTGAAGGCCTGGGGCCATCAGCTCCAGCGCAGCCGTTCGATGGGATCGGCCAACAGTGTGGAGTTGCTGCCCACGGGGGGCAGCCTTGGCGTGGCTGATCCCCGCCGGCCTGAAGGGGCGGCTGTGCCCCAGCAGCCTTAACCGGCCTGGCTCAGGGCCGGCAGGGTGTTCACCAGGGCTGGGAAGAGGATGATCAGCACGAGCACGGCCACCTGCACGGCGATGAAGGGCCACACGCCGCGGTAGATCGCGCCGGTGCTGAGCTCTTTGGGGGCCACGCCGCGCAGATAGAAGAGCGCAAAGCCGAATGGGGGCGTGAGAAACGAGGTTTGCAGGTTGGCGCCGATCAGCACGCCGAACCAGAGCAGGTTCTCGGGGCCCAGCAGTTCACGGGCACTGGGGAGCAACAGCGGCACCACGATGAAGGCGATTTCAAAGAAATCGATGAAGAAGCCCAGGCCGAAGATCACCGCCATGCTCAAGGCCAGAAAGCCCAGCTGACCGCCGGGCAGGTTCAGCAGCAGGTCGCGGATCAGGGCATCACCGCCGAGGCTGCGGAACACCAGGGCGAAGGC
>JAYKIT010000014.1:0-5610 GCA_035285765.1 Synechococcus sp.
AGGTAAGCTGGACCCTTGGCCCGCTACGGCAACTCATTGATGAGTTGCGACTACACGCAATGACCGCAGAGGAAACAGCAGCAGAAGTCAGCAAAGAGGAGAGCGCCGTAGCTGTGGAAACCCCCGCCGCTGGCGTTAAGGCTTCCACCCGCAAGCTGTCTGCCGAGGAGCTGATTCGCTCCTTCGAGGAGCCCCAGCTCAAGAGCGACCTGCCCGAGATCTACGTGGGCGACACCGTTCGCGTGGGTGTGCGCATCCGCGAAGGCAGCAAGGAGCGCGTGCAGCCCTACGAGGGCGTGGTGATCGCCAAGCGCCATGGCGGCATGCACGAAACCATCACCGTGCGCCGGATTTTTCAGGGCATCGGTGTGGAGCGCGTGTTCATGCTCCATAGCCCCCAGGTGGCCTCGATTAAGGTCGAGCGGCGGGGTAAAGTTCGCCGGGCGAAGCTCTTCTATCTGCGCGAGCGGATGGGTAAAGCCACCCGGGTGAAGCAGCGCTTCGATCGCTGATTCAGGCGCCCGAGGAGCGTCGCCGGTACCTACAGTTGGTACCGGCTTGGGGTGCATCGCCTCTTGCGCCGTTAGTTCAGTTGGTAGAACGCAGGTCTCCAAAACCTGATGTCGGGGGTTCGAGTCCTCCACGGCGCGTCCGGTGCATCCCTTGTTCACATTTGAGGTTTGAATCGAGGTCTGAAACATGGAATTGGATCTTCAACCTGGCGATGTTGTGAAAGTGCTCGAATCCGCAGCCCTCGGTTGGGTGCGGGCCAGGGTGATCCGTGTGAAATCTGGCGGTCGCGTTGTTGTGCAAAGCGATCAAGGTCGTGAATTCACAGCCCGTGGCAATCAGGTTCGCCTGATTGAACCCGCCGGTTTCCGCCCCTGAATCAGAGCTCTTAGAACAACCTCGTTCAAGACAGGCTTTTCAGCGTCGTGAAGCCATTGATTGGGTGGCGAATTCGCCACCATGCAAGCTTGCATCAACCGGTTGACTCCCCCAGGAGTTGACCGGTTTTTTATTGGCAAAAACCTCTGCTGCCAGCCACAAGCCAGGCCCAGGCATTTTCAGAAGATGGTTGACGCAGGGCACCCCCACAGCCAATAATTAGTTCACCCCTGAGCGGGGTCATGCGCGCGGTTCCAACCGGCCAATGACGATCACTTCCCAGTGATTTTCATCAGTCTGGCTTGAATCCAAGGGCATGGGACTGTAGTTCAATTGGTTAGAGCACCGCCCTGTCACGGCGGAAGTTGCGGGTTCGAGCCCCGTCAGTCCCGTTTCAATCATCAATGACCTCACCGGTTACCGGCGCATCCAGCGGTTCGGTTCGGGTTCGTTTGGCCCCTAGTCCCACCGGGACCCTGCACATCGGCACAGCCCGCACCGCTGTGTTCAATTGGCTCTTCGCCCGCCATTGCGGGGGTGAGTTCCTGCTCCGCATCGAAGACACCGATAAGGAGCGCAGCAAGGATGCATTCACCGCCAACATCCTTGAGGGCCTGCAATGGCTGGGATTGCAATGGGATGGTGAGCCGGTGGTGCAGAGCACCCGCATCGAGCAGCACCGCCAGGCCATTGCCCAACTGCTGGAGGCCGGCCTGGCCTACCGCTGCTACGCCAGCGAGGAGGAGCTGACCGCCATGCGCGAGGCGCAGATGGCCAGCAAGCAGGCACCCCGCTACGACAATCGCCACCGCCACCTCACAGCTGAGCAGGAGGCGGCCTACCAGGCGGAGGGGCGCGAAGCCACGGTGCGCTTCCGCATTGATGATGAGCGCAGCATCGAATGGCATGACCTGGTGCGCGGAGCCATGCGCTGGAGTGGCAGCGACCTGGGCGGCGACATGGTGATCGCCCGACGTGCCCCGGCCGATCAGATCGGGGATCCCCTCTACAACCTGGTGGTGGTGGTGGATGACGCCGCCATGGCCATCAGCCATGTGATCCGCGGCGAAGACCACATCGCCAACACCGCCAAGCAGCTGCTGCTCTATGAGGCGCTGGGGCTGCCGGTGCCGCAGTTCGCCCACACCCCCCTGATCCTCAATCAGGAGGGCCGCAAGCTCTCCAAGCGCGATGGCGTCACCTCCGTGAGCGACTTCCGCGAGATGGGTTACACCGCGGCGGCCCTGGCCAACTACATGACCCTGCTGGGCTGGTCGGCGCCCGAGGGCATGGGGGAGCGCTTCACCCTGGAGCAGGCCGCTGAAGTGTTCGGCTTTGAGCGGGTCAACAAAGCGGGGGCCCGCTTTGACTGGGACAAGCTCAACTGGCTCAATGGCCAGGTGCTGCATGAATTGGGTCATGAGGAGCTGTGCCGCCGCCTCGAGCCCCTCTGGCAGCACCAGGGCTTCGCCTGCAGCGACACGCCCCAAAGCTGGCGCCAACAGCTCTGCAGCCTGATCGGCCCCTCCCTCACACTGCTGGCGGATGGGGTTGAGCAGGCCCGCCCCTTCTTTGAGCGCCCTGAGCTGCAAAGCGATGCCCTCAAACAGCTGGAGCAGGCCGGCGCCCGTGACGCCCTGGCGGCCCTGCTGGAGGCACTCCCAGACGGGGAGCTGGAGGCTGAGGCTGCCAAAACCCTGCTAGGCCAGGCCTGCGAGAGCGCCGGCGTGAAAAAGGGGGTGCTGATGAAGTCCCTGCGGGCCGCCCTGCTGGGTCAGCTGCAGGGGCCGGATCTGATGGAGAGCTGGCTGCTACTGCACGCCACCGGTGAGGATCGGGCCCGCATCAGCCGCTGCCTGGGCTGAATCAGGCGCCACCGCTTCCGGCTCGGGTTTGATCAATCCGAGCCGGCCAGCCAGCCAAGGAGCCGTGAGGCCCTGGAGCCCCACGGTCATCAGGATCGTGAGAAAGACCAGACCCTGGAGGCGGCCGGAGCCCGACACCCCGGCTGCCTCAAGCCGGATGGCAAACAAGGAGGCCACCGCCGCGGTGACAATCCCGCGCGGCGCCAACCAGGTGAGCATCAAGCGCTGCCCCGCCTGCAGCGGCAATCCAGTGGTAGCCACCAGGATGGCCAGGGGTCGCACCGCAACCATCAGCGCCAGCACGCAGGCCATCCCCCCGAGCCCCAGGGGACTGAGCTCCCGCCATGACACGTCGGCCGCCAGCAACGGAAAGAGCAAGGTGATCGCCAGCTGAGCCAGCTGACGGATCAAGCCATCGAGCTGCTGGGGTTCTGACGCGGGGCGCCGACCCACCACCAAACCAGCGGCCACCGCGGCCGGCAAACCGGATTCCGGCAGCTGGGCTTCACAGCCGGTGTACATCAAAAACAGAATGCCCAGGCTCAGCTGCAGACGCAGGCCGAGCACGCCCGAATCGGCCGGCAGGCGCCGCAGGAGTTCCGAGAGCAGCAATCCGCTCAGGGCCCCCATCACCAGGCCAAAGCCCAGGCGCAGCATCAAGCCTTGGGCCACCCCTGTCCAGCCGGAGCGGTCCCCCAGCACCAGTTCCAGCAGCATCAGCGCCAGCACCGCTCCAATCGGTTCCAGCACCAGGCCTTCGCCTTCCAGCACATCGCCGAGCGGCGCCTCCAGGCGCATCTGCTGCACCAACGGCGTCACCACCGTTGGGCCAGTGGCCAGCACGATGGCGCTGTACACCGCGGCCAGCGACCAGTTGAGTCCGGCCAGCCAATGGGCCGCCAGCACCCCACCGCCGAGGGCCACCAGCAGCCGCACCGCCACAATCCGCAGCACCGCCGTTTTCAGCTCGCCACCAGGCAGCCTCAGGTTGAGCCCGCCATCGAACAGCACCAGGCTCACCAGCAGACCCACCACCGTGCCGAGCCCGCTGCCCAGATCGAGGGGCTCCACCCAGTGGAACCCCGCACGACCCACCACCAATCCACTGGCCAGCAGCAACACCACCCCCGGCAGGCTGGTGAGCTTGGCCAACAGCTGGGCCGTGGCCCCTGAGGCCATGGTGATGCCCCAAAGCAGGCTCAGGCGCTCAGCGCTCATTCCAAACCGGCGAACTGGGGTTCCACATGCAGCGCCAGCACAGCCCGGGGCCGCACCACGAAATACTCACCTTCGAGCTCATTGATGGGTACGTTCACGAAGGACTGGGCGTCGGGATTATTAAGCGATTCGCCGTACCACGCCTGGAATGCTTCCAGGTTAGGGAAATGAACGCTGTGGCGGTGCCCCCCCTCCAACAGGAGATGCACCGCATAACGGCTGGGTTGGCGCCCCATCACAAAGTCGGTGCTGTTTCAAGGATGCCGGATGGCAGGCTGTTAAGCCCATTTGATGCGCCATGGGTTCGGCCAGCAAACCCCTGCTGCTGCTGGTGGATGGCCATTCCCTGGCCTTCCGCAGCTTCTATGCCTTCAGCAAGGGAGGGGAAGGGGGTCTGAGCACGAAGGAGGGAATCCCCACCAGCGTGACCTACGGATTCCTCAAATCCCTGCTCGACACCTGCAAGGGCCTGCGTCCTGAAGGGGTGGTGATCGCCTTTGACACGGCCGAACCCACTTTCCGCCACAAGGCCGACGAGACCTACAAGGCCAACCGGGATGTGGCCCCCGACCACTTCTTCCAGGACGTGGACAACCTGCAGGAGATCCTGCGCAGCCAGCTGAACCTGCCCCTCTGCCTGGCCCCTGGCTACGAAGCCGACGACGTGCTGGGCACCCTGGCCAACCGTGGGGCCCGCGAAGGCTGGCGGGTGCGGATCCTCTCGGGCGACCGCGACCTGTTCCAACTGGTGGATGACACCCGCGACATCGCGGTGCTCTACATGGGGGGCGGCCCCTATGCCAAAAACAGCGGCCCCACGGAGATCCGCGAAGCGGGCGTGCTGGCCAAGCTGGGGGTCACCCCGCCGGAGGTGGTGGACCTCAAGGCCCTCACCGGCGACAGCAGCGACAACATTCCGGGCGTGCGGGGCGTTGGGCCGAAAACCGCCATCAATCTGCTCAAAGAAAACGGTGATCTCGATGGCGTCTATCGGGCCCTCGAGGCGCTCACGGACCCCAAAGCCAGTGCCGGTGCCATCAAAGGCGCCCTGAAACAGAAGCTCAGCAACGACAAGGAGAACGCCTACCGCTCGCGCATGCTGGCCGAGATCCTGGTGGACATCCCCCTGCCGCAGGATCCGCGCCTGGAGCTGGGCGCGGTGAACGCCGACGCACTTGCCGAAAGCCTGGAGGAGCTGGAGCTGTTCAGCCTTCGGCGCCAGGTGGATCAGTTCGCCGCGATCTTCTCGGCGGAGCCGCCCGCCGCGGGGGCTGCTGAAGCGGGAGAGGCGACGAAAGGTTCCGGCGCCTCTCCCAAGGCGGATATCCATGGATATCCGGCTGAGGACACTGCCGCGAACGCAACACCCACCGCCCAAGCCGCGAGCAAAACCACACCCACAACCACCGAGCCCGCTGGCCCCCCTCAGCTCCAGCCTCAGCTGATCACCAGCCCCGAGGGCCTCGCGGCCCTGATGGACCGCCTGCTGACCCACACCGATCCGGCCCGACCCGTGGCGCTGGACACGGAGACCACCAGCCTCAATCCCTTCCGCGCCGAGCTGGTGGGCGTGGGTGTGGCCTGGGGTGAGGGCGCCGCCGACGTGGCCTACATCCCGATCGGGCAGCCCCTGCCCCTC
>JAYKIT010000015.1:0-2624 GCA_035285765.1 Synechococcus sp.
CCCTTGAGCAGCACTGTGCTCCCCATGGCGCTGTTGGCTAAGCCGCGCTTGAGGGCGCGCACCACCCGCTCGGCGATCTGATTGAGGGTGGCCTCGCGCCTGCTGCGGTTGCGCAGGGATGACTCCAGGGAGCCCTCCAGTTGGCCGATTTCCAGCATGGAAATGCCCTTGCGGGGGGCGCCCAGCATGCCGCGGTAGTCGTAGGGATAACCACCGAACTCCTCAGCCAGGGCTTCATCCATCACGGAAAAGCCGTAAAGCACCGAGGGAATCACCCCTGGCCCAATGCCATGGGGGGAGTAGGCGTCGTAATGAATCTCCAGGGCGTAGCCCCCGGCCTTGGCGTGGCTGGCGCCAGTGCTCCAGTTGGTGCGCGGATCGTTGGAGTTGTGGATCGTGCGCACCCCTGGGTCGTAGAAGCGGATGTTGAGGCCCTGGCGCTTGCCCACCTCCACGATCCTTTTGGCGGTGAGGAGATTCCAATACAGCTCATCGGTGATGCCCGGCTGCATCGGCGCTGCACCGCCAACGCCAACGGCCCTGCCTGGCGTGCCGGAGCCGGCGATGCGCTGGGAATCGGCATGGCCGGCCATCACCAGGATGGGCAGCTCGCGGTTATGGGGTTGGGTGCCGACCCAGTTCTTGCCGGTGCCAGGTTCTGCGGGCAGCGGTGGCAGCAGGGTGGTGTCGGGTTCCAGGGCGGGCGCTTCGATGCTGTTGAGCAGATCCATCAGGCCGGCCTGGGCGGGGGCACCGCTCAGCAGCAGCACAGCGCACAACAAGGGGATGCGACCCATGGGATTCAGCTTGAGGCTCCCATGCTGCCGTGTTTATGCCCTTTTGCAAAGAAAAAAATCCAGCAGCCTGGGCGGGCTCAGATCGGTGAGCTCAGCAGGGCGCCGTCGCTGCGCAGATTGAGGCTGCGGCCCAGCTCTTGCTCGATGGCGATCAGTTCATCGCGATGGGCCCGCAGCCGCAGCGTGGTGGGGCAGAACTCCTGGGGGGGGAGCAGCCGGAGTTCCAGCACTTCGGTGCGGGCGGCGCGGCGCCGATAGATCAGGCCGGCCAGGGGGCCCAGCAGGGCCAGCAGCAGGGGCCAGAAGCCCAGTTGAGGCAGCAGCTGGCGCAGCACCAGGCCAAGGCAGGCGGCGCCACATGATCCCAGGGCGGTGAGCAGCAGGGCCAGTGGTGTGCTGGCGGCCACGCTGCCCTCAAAGCGCATCACCTGGCGTTCAGGGTCGCCATCGGTGATGCTCCAGCCCCGTGCCAGCAGCCAGCGGCGCAGGCCCTCAAGCACTTCCAGTGGTGGGCGTGAGCTGTTCACCTCCACGGTGGTGGTGCGGTCCTTGCTGGCGGCCCGCAGGAAGAACACCAGGCCCACCCCCATCAAGGTGGTGAGCAGCAGGGTGGAGGAGAGAACTGGATCCATCGGGAGCGGCAAGCGCTCCCATTCTCAATGGCTCAGCACCTTGCTGCGGCTGCCGTTGGGGCTGCTGGGGGCCGGCACGGTGCTGCCATCGGATTCCTGCAGCCAGTGATGCCAGGAGGGCATCAGCTCTTCCGCCTCGCTGCGGTAGCTCTCTTCGAGGTGCAGCATGCGGCGTGGACGGCCGCGGCTGGGACAGCGCTGGGAATAGCTGCCGATGGCGCCTTGCTGGTCGAGGAAGGCGATCGCCTGCTGCAGCACGGTTTCTGACAGCCGCAGGCGGGGGTGGTGCTCCGCCAGTCGGTTCATCAGGGCTGTGGGGTAGGAGTCGGCCGCCAGCAGGCAGTCGAGGATCCAGCACACGGCCAGCTCCAAGCCCAGGTATTGCAGGGGTGGTTGGTCGAAAAAGCGTTTGATGTCGGTCAGGCCGTGGTTGGCCTGGGGGCGCCTGTTAGGCATGGCAGGTGGGGCGCAGTTTTGCTCTAGACGATCACTAACTCAGTCTCATTTTGATTTTCAAGTGAGATTGGCGGTCAATCGGTCAGATTGGCGCCGGTTATCCCGTTTTCATGCCCCAGGACCGCCCCTCCGCACCCGTCAACTTCGCAGTGTTTGACGGGGATCTCAGCGACGAATGGCTGGCACATTACGAAAATGCAAAGGCTTTGGCGGTGGACACCGAAGCCATGGGGCTGATCCACGGCCGCGATCGCCTCTGCCTGGTGCAGATCTGTGATGACCAGGACCGGGTGTGCTGCATCCGCATCGCCCGTGGCCAGGGCGATGCGCCCCGGCTCAAGCAGCTGATGGAGGCCCCGGCCGTTGAGAAGGTGTTCCATTACGCCCGCTTTGATGTGGCGGCCCTGGCCACCGGTCTGGGCATTGCGGTGAACCCGATCTTCTGCACCAAGGTGGCCAGTCGCTTGGCGCGCACCTACAGCCCTCGCCATGGTCTCAAGGAGGTGGTGAACGAACTGGTGGGCGTGGAACTCGATAAGCAGGCCCAGAGCAGTGACTGGGGCCGCGTGGAGGAGCTCACTGATCAGCAGTTGGCCTATGCCGCCGGGGATGTGCGCTACCTGCTGCCGGCGCGCGATCGGCTCGAGCTGATGCTCAAGCGGGAGGAGCGCTGGGCGCTGGCGGAGCGCTGCTTCGGCTGCATTCCGGTGCTCTCCGATCTCGATCGCTTCCACTTCGG
>JAYKIT010000016.1:0-6188 GCA_035285765.1 Synechococcus sp.
CGGGTGCCGTAAGCCTGTTCGATGAAGTGGTGATAAGGGTTCTCAGGGTTGGAGCGCTCAAAGCGCTGGCTGTCGCCCAGGCTCAAGGTGCTGCCTGGCAGCAGGGTGAGTTGGCGCTTTGAGAGCCACTGGCGCAGCCGTTGCCTTGGCTCCAGCAGATGCACCAGCTGGCGCTCGTAGCTGGCCTCCGGTGGGGTGATGTATTCGAGGTTGCGGCGATCGGGTTCGGTGACCACCCCTTCGAGGGCTGCCGCCGCCTCGCTGGAGCAGCCCACCACCGTGCCGTCGGCGCGGCCGGTGTACATCTCCACCTCAAATCCTTTGGGCAGGAGTGCGTCGCTCATGCCGCGTCTCCTGGCTCCAGGCAGGCCAGGGCCTTGAGCAGGCCGCGCGCTTTGTTGAGGGTTTCCTCGTACTCCGCCGTGGGCTGCGAATCGGCCACCACACCGGCCCCGGCCTGCACTTGCACGCGCCAGCCTCCGTTGGCGGCGGGTTGCACCACCATCGTGCGGATGGTGATGGCCGTGTTGAGGGCGCCGCTCAGATCCATGGCGCCGTACACCCCTGAATAGGGGCCGCGGGCATCGGGCTCCAGCGCATGGATCAGCTGCATCGCCCTGATCTTGGGGGCGCCGCTCACCGTTCCCGCCGGGAAGGAGGCGCGAAGCAGATCCCAGACGTCGTACTGCGGATCAAGATCCCCCTGCACCTGCGACACGATGTGCATCACGTGGGAATAGCGCTCAATCACCATCAGCTCTTCAACGCTGACGCTGCCGGCGCGGCACACCCGGCCCAGGTCATTGCGGCCCAGATCCACCAGCATCACGTGCTCGGCCCGCTCCTTGGGATCGGCCAATAAATCTTGTTCAAGGGCAAGATCCTCGGCGGCATCCAGGCCGCGTTTGCGCGTGCCGGCGATCGGCCTGACCGCTGCCCGCACGCGGCCATCAGGGAGCGGATCGGCCTTCACCATCACCTCGGGGCTTGAGCCGATCAGGTGCCAGCCGTTGAAGCTGAAGAACCCCATGTAGGGGGAGGGATTCACCATCCGCAGGCTGCGGTAGAGATCGAAGGGGTCGTGAGCCACTTCGGTTTCCAGCCGCTGGCTCAGCACCAGCTGGAACACATCACCGGCGCCGATGTGCTCACGCGCCTGCCGCACCGATTGCTCAAAGGCCGCCTGGGTGGTGTTGCTGCGCATGGGCAGCGCTTCGGCGCTGCGCTCCTGCCAGCGAAAGGGGGTGCGGCCGCTGGGCAGCGGTTGATGCAGCTGCTGCTCGAGGGCATCCAGCCGCGCTTCCGCCGCAGCGCGGGCGGCTTCAGGGGCGCCGCCGCTGCTGTGGTCGGCGTAGGCGACGGCCGTCACCTGTCGCCGCACCTGGTCGAACACCAGCAGGCTGTCGCAGAACATCCAGCAGCCATCGGGCAGGTCGTTCTCGCCGCGCGGATGCACCGGCACGCTGGGTTCCACCCAGTGGATCAGCTCATAGCCCCAGAAGCCGAACAGCTGCCCCACCGGGGGAAGCCCCGGCACCGGGCTGCTGCTGTAAGGAGCCAGCCGTTGGCGCAACAGTTCAAACGGGTCGCCCTCGAGCGTTTCGCGGCGGCCATCGCGGTGATCGATCCAGGCCGATGCACCGCGCACGCTGAGCACCCAGAGCGGATCGCTGGCCACAAAACTCCAGCGCCCCACCTGCTCGCCACCTTCCACCGATTCGAGCAGCACGCCGTAGGGACGGCCATGGCCCACCTTCAGCCAGGTGCTCAGGGGTGTTTCCAGGTCTGCGGGCCAGCGGCGCCACAGGGGCTCGAAGCTCGGGGTGCTGTCGGTGCTGGCCATCGGTGGCTGGGCAGAAAAAAAGACGGGTCCTCAGACCCGCCTTTCTAGTGGATTGCTGTGAAACGGCTGGAGATCAGCTGTCGTAGGTGGTGCGACCGCTGAACTTGATGGTGGCTGGATTGGTGTTCTGGCCAATGCGGCGGGGGTTGTGGCCCACCATGGAACGGCCTTCGTTCACTTTTTCGGGGAACACGCCATCTTTGGGGTGCAGGAACTCCATATCACCGCCGGGGAAAATGCGGTAGATCTTGTAATCCTCGATCCGGGGCTTGAACTGGGTGCGCAGCTGGGTGCCAAGGGCCAGGCACTGTTCCTTGCGGGCGAAATACATGATGTTTTCGCCGGCGTTCATCATCGCGGCACCACCGGTGGGCAGCTCAAAGGCCTGGGAGGCGCTGCTGGTCCAGGTGATGGCGTACTTCTCCTCGGTTTCTGCGGCATTCAGCAGACCACCGGTGCTGCCGATATAGCCAGGAAGCTGGCCGGTGAGAGAGGAAGCCGTTGACATGCCGTCAGAGGGATGACATTTGGCTGGAAGCTAGCACTCATGAACGGTCTGCTCTTACCAAAAGCTGCTCTCTTCATGACCTTCAACATTGGCCAGCGGCAGGTAGAGGGTGAGGCTGCGGCCGGGGCGTTCGGTGAGGTGGCCGCCGAGGCTGGTGAACAGGCGTTGCACGGCCTGGGGGCTCAGTTGCAAGCTGCCGGTGGCCGGATCCCAGCTGAGAATGGGCCCCACGCTGGCCGTGTCGCTGCCGCCGTCATCGTCATCGCCGGCGCTGCTGACCCTGAGCTTCAGGCGCTCCCCGGCCCGGCTGAGTGCCACCGTGACGGTTTCTCCGCGCCTGAGGCCGCGGCTGAAGCGATCCATCAGCCCCAGCAACATCGATTCCAGCAGGGCTGGATCACTCATCACCGGCGGTAACGCCGGCTCCTGTTGCAGCTCAAAACCCAATTCACGCCGCTGCAGCTGCCGTTGCCAGGCATCGCTCAGCTGGGGCAGGAGGTCTTCAAGGGCCGTGCGGGCCAAAGGCCGTTCGGTTCGCGGTGAGCGCTCCAGCTCTGCGGCCTGAAAGATCAGCCCGAAGCGATCGATCTGCTCGCTGCATTCCTGATCGATCTGCTCCAGCCGCTGCTGGTGCTGGGGCTGCAGATCACTGCGCCGCCGCAGGGAGCGGATCAAGGTGCGGATCGTGGCCAGAGGCGTGCGCACCTCATGGGCCAGGGCCTCCAGCAGGCCGAGCTGTTCAGCGCTCTGGTCCTGCCCCGATTCAGGGCTGGCGCTCACCAGGGTGAGGCTGGGGGTGGCCCGGGCCAGCTGGGCCGCCACGCGCGGCCAGAAGGCACTGGCCAGGGATGCAGAGGATTCGAGCGGGCCGAGCTGCTGCAGCTGCTGTTTCAGGCTGCTGGCCGCGGCCGGATTGTCTTGCTCCATGCGCTGCCCCAGCTGTTGCAGCAGCTCCGCCAGCAGGCTGGGATCAAAACAAGCCACCAGCTGGCGCTCACGGCTGCTGCCATGCAGGGCCAAGGCCACCTGCAGGGGGCCGCTGATCAGCACCAGCAGGGGATCGGTGCCGTCCTCGTCTTGTAGGGGGAGCTGCCACAGCTGCGGTTGCAGGGCCGATTCGCCCTGGCGGCCCGGCAGCTCCCGCTGGCCCTGGCTCCAGCCCACCGGGCTCCACACCCAACCCGGGCAGCGGGCCAGCACCTGCGGTTCGTGCAGGGCCGGTAGGGGGGAGGCCAGCCATAACCCCCGGGGACACCCCAACTCCAGCAATTGCTCCTGCAGCACCGTGAGCCCCGCCCACCACTGCCGCCTGGCGCCGGCATCGTCGCCGGCCACTGGGGCCACGGTGCCGGCCAGGCGTTGGCGCAGCGCAAGCAGCGTGGGGCCTGGGGTCACTGCAGTCGCATGCGGGCTTTGCGGGCTCGGCGCTCCACCGAGGCCACCAGCCCCAGGCCGATGAAATTCACCAGCAGCGCGAAGCGCCCGTAACTCATCCAGGGCAGGGGGATGCCGGTCACCGGGCCCAGGCCAATGGTCATGTTGATGTTGATCACCACCTGGAACATCACCATGGCCAGCACGCCGATCACCACCAGCGACTCGAAGTCGCTGCGGGCTTCACCGGCGATCTGCAGCAGTCGCCAGGCCAGCACCAGGTAGGCCGCCAGCACGATGATGCACCCGAGAAAGCCGGTTTCTTCGCCCAGGGCACTGAAGATGAAATCGGTGTGCTGCTCAGGAATGAACTGCAGTTTGGTGAGCAGCCCCTGCAGCAGTCCGGAGCCGAACAGCTGGCCCGAGCCGATGCCGATGGTGCTCTGCAGCAGGTGGTAGCCACCGCCAAGGGGGTCCTTGGTGGGGTCGAGGAACAGGATCAGGCGATCGCGCTGGTAATCCTTCAGGCCGTGCTGCCAGAGCAGCGGTGTGATCCAGGCAAACAGGCCGTTCACCACCAGGCTGGCGGCCACGGCGATGCGCGGCCAGGGCAGGCTGCGCCAGGCCAGGACGGCCAGCAGCAGAAACCAGGGAATCAGCCCCAAGGGGAACAGGCCGGCAATCAATGCCGTGGGCAGCGGTGAGATCAGCAGCGTGAGCCAGGCCAGGGGCAGGCCAGCCCAATAGAGCATTGCCAGCAGCACCGCTCCAAACACCAGGGAGGTGCCCAGATCGGGTTGGATGAACACCATGGCCCAAGGCAGTGAGATCACGGCGAACGGTCGCAGCAGATCCACCGGCCGCTCCACCGGGTGTTTGGCCAGGATCCCCGCCAGCAGCAGGATCGCCGCCAACTTGGCGAATTCCGAAGGCTGCACATGCAGCCCGGCAATGGAGATCCAGCGCTGGGCCCCCAGGGCGCTGGTGCCCATCAGCTTCACCGCCAGCAGGCTCACCAGGGTGGCGATGTAGATGGGTAGCAGCAGTTTCTGCAGCCGCTCCAGGGCGATCCGCGACAGGCCCACAGCCAGACCAATGGAGATCACGGCGGTGATCCAGTGGTTTTTCCAGTCGGCCAGGGGCGAATCGCGTTGGGTGCTGGCAATCAGCACCCCGGCCACCAGGGTGAGGAACACAGGCACGCCCCAGAGGATGGGGTCGAAGCGCAGCCAGCGGCGTTGGCTGCCGCGTGCTTTGGTTCCCAGGCGGGTGGAACGGATCCCCTGGTAGGTGGGCATGGACTCAGAGCCGGTGGGCCGTCTGCAGAGTGTCGGCCAATTGTCTGAAGGCTGCCGCAGCCAGCGAGTCCGGCTGGCTCAACGTGACAGGCCGGCCACTGTCTCCCCCTTCCTGCACCGGTAGTTCGATCGGGATCTGGGCCAGCAGCGGCACCCCCGCCTCAGCGGCCAGGCGTTCACCACCACCGCTGCCGAAGATCGGGTAGCGGCGCTCGGGTTGGTCGGGGGGGGTGAACCAGCTCATGTTTTCCACCACGCCGAACACGGGCACGCCCATCTGGTTGAACATGGCCAGGCCGCGGCGGGCATCCTGCAGAGCCACCTGCTGGGGGGTGGTCACGATCACGGCGCCAGCCATCGGCACGGCCTGGGCCAGGCTCAGTTGGGCGTCACCGGTGCCGGGGGGGAGGTCCACCACCAGCACATCGCGCTCGCCCCACTCCACTTGATACAGAAACTGGCGGATGATGCCGTTGAGCATCGGTCCGCGCCAGATCACCGGTTGCTCCGGGCCGATCAGCAACCCCATCGACACCATCACCAGACCACTGGTGCTGATCGGTGTGAGCCGCTGCTGCTCGCCCTGGCCGCTCACTTCGGGGGTTTGATCCGCCACCCCCAGCATGGTGGGGGCGTTCGGCCCGTAGATGTCGGCATCGAGCAGGCCCACCTTGAGGCCAGCCTGGGCCAGGGCGCAGGCCAGATTCACCGCCACGGTGCTCTTGCCCACGCCCCCTTTGCCGCTGCTCACGGCGATCACCTGGCGCACGCCGGGAATCGGTTGCTGGGGTTGCACCTGGCCATGGCCGGCTGCGCCGATCGGTGCCCCCTCACCCGGTTGGGCCAGTTCGATCTGCACATCGTCGATGCCATCGAGCTGTAGCAGGCCGCTGCGGGCCTCGCTGGCAATGCGCTCGCGTTGGCTGGTGGCAAAACCTGGCAGGGCCAGGCGGAACACCGCCCGGTTCTGCTCGAGCCGCAGCTGCTGAATCCAGCCCAGCTCCAGCAGCTCGCGGCCGCTGCCGGCATCCTTCAGCGCCCCCAGCACCCTGCGGGCGTCGTCCACCGTGGCCATGCAGTACCCAGTCCTGGCGCCGGATCCTAGTGACAGCCCCTTACAGCTCCTTGTCGGGGGTGAGCTCGGGCTGAAAAGGTGTCAGGCATA
>JAYKIT010000017.1:0-7738 GCA_035285765.1 Synechococcus sp.
TCTCCAGGGCGGTCACCGCCAATTGATCGGGGGCTGCCGTGATGGGGTCGGTGGTCATCAGATCGGCGGCTTGAATCGCAGCCCAGGCCTGCGGCGCATGGGTGCGCAAGGCGCGGCGCAGATCACCGTCGGTGATCAGCCCCAACAAGCGATTGGGCTGATCCGGCTGCTGCACCCAGGCGGCACCAGCCAGGGTGCCGGTGAGGTGTTCCACCACATCGGCCAGGGCGGCATCGGGTTGCAGCGACGGCCATTCCGCAATGGGCACCATCAGATCAGCAACGCTGAGGGTGAGCTGACGCCCAAGGGCCCCTGCCGGGTGGTTCACAGCAAAATCCGCTTGCGTGACCCCTTGCCGCTGCATCCACACCGCGGCCAAGGCATCACCGATGGCCATGGCCACCGCCGTGCTGGCTGTTGGCGCCAGGTTGAGGGGGCACACCTCCCGATCCACCGATCCATCCAGCACCACTTGCGCGCCCCTGGCCAGGCTTGATTCAAGCCTGCCTGTCAGGGCAATGCAGGCACTGCCGCGACGCTGCAAATGGGGCAGCAACGCCAGCAGCTCACTGCTCTCACCGCTATTGGAGAGCAGCAGAACAACATCGTTGGGCCCAACAACCCCCAAATCCCCATGCAGGGCATCAAGGGGATTGAGATAGAGGGCCATCAGGCCAATCGAGGTGAAGGTGGCGGCGATTTTGCGGGCAACGATGCCGCTCTTGCCCACACCAGTGACCACCAACTTGGCGCCTTGCTCACTGCATGTCTGCAACAAAGCCAACGCCGCTTCGGCCTGATCGGGTTGCAACTGTTCAGCTGTGTTGAGCAGAGCCTTGGCCTCCTGCTGCAACACCAGGGCCAGGGGGTTCATCGAAGGCCCAACAACGATGGACTGAAGTTAAAACAACCCTTCTGAGATTGAACGTGATGCGGCTTCAGGCCACAGCCACCGGCTCAGCCGGCGCAGGGGCATCCGCTGCGGCGCCGGGCCAACGGCCCAAGCTGCGGTAGAGCTCATCACGCCACTGGAACAGGGGCTCGAAACGGGGCTGATCGGCAATACCAGCGATGCCGCGTGCCGCCAGCTGGGGCCCAGCCACCAACGGGAAACGCAAGAGATAGAGCTGGGCCGCGACGGCCACATCCGCGAGGCTGGCGCTGGAACCGACCAGATAGGGCCCCTGCTCGATCAAGGTGAGCAGCTGCTCAAGGGCAAAGATCAGGCTCTGGCGATCGTTCTGGAGCAGCTGGCCCATGCCCCCCAGCAGATCACCGGGCACCGCACCAATCAGGTTGCGCAGCACCGAAGGGGTGGCCTCCGGCAGCAAGGCTGAGCGCAGCAGCGGATCTTCAGCAGCGCCCTGCAAGAGCGCCAAACGGGCACCTGAGGCCAGGGCGGTATCAGCCCAATCCTCAAGCAGCAACACCTGGGCCCGCAGCTGCGGATCGGCGGGCAACAACGACGGCTCGGGGTGGCGGGCCTCCAGGTGCAGAGCGATGGCGGTGGAATCGGGAATCAGCTCCTCGCCATCGCGCAGCACCGGCACCTGGCGCTGGCCGGAGAGCTGAAACAGCTCCAACTGCCCCACCCCGGGGGTGACATCACGAACGCTGTAGCGGAGCCCCTTGGCGCACAACAGCAGATGAACCTTTTCGCAGAAGGCGGAATGGCGGAACTGAAAAAGCTCCATGGCGAGCGGCCAAATGCGCTGATGGCGGCAGAGTAGC
This sequence comes from Synechococcus sp., assembly GCA_035285765.1. Taxonomy (GTDB): domain Bacteria; phylum Cyanobacteriota; class Cyanobacteriia; order PCC-6307; family Cyanobiaceae; genus RCC307. The sequence goes on from JAYKIT010000017.1 coordinate 1,732, forward strand.
CAGGGCCTTAAGCGAGTGGATGAGGGACTTTTTCATCAATGTGACGCGCTATCCGCGTTACCTGATTGCCTTCGGGCTCGGCGTGGCCAATTCGGTGTTTGAGCCGCTGCTGGCCCGCACCCGCAATCCCGTGACCGCCGTGGCCCTGGCAGGAGCTGTGGTGAGCGGCCTGCTCACCCTCTCGCTGGTGCTGCGTGCCATGGTGACTCCAGTGCCGGTGGCATAAGCAAATGGCCCATGGGCGGCGGGTGGAACGGGTCGCCTCCCTGATTCGCAGGGAGATGAGCGACCTTTTGGTGCACGGCGTGCGCGATGAGCGCGTGTCGATGGGAATGGTGAGCATCACCAACGTGGTGGTGGCCGGCGACCTGCAGCACTGCAAGGTGTCGGTGAGCATCTTCGGCAGCGATGCCGATCAGGAGCAGGCGATGGCGGGCTTGCGCTCGGCGGCGCCGTATCTGCGCGGCGAGCTGAGCCGGCGGCTCAACATGCGGCGCACACCTGAGCTGGTGTTCCACCACGACAAAGGCCTGGCCAAGGGCGTGGAAGTACTCGGTTTGCTGGGCAAGCTGGAGCAGGAACGCCAGGAGCGGGGGCCGATCCCCGAGGGCACCGGTGAGTGCGAGGAGGAGGCGTGAGCCTGCGGCGGCAGCTGGCTGAATTGCTGGTGGTGCGCGCCAGCGGCTATCAGCTCGATCAGCAACGCCGCTACCCGCAGTGGGAAGCCAGCAACGCCAAGCTGCGCCAGTGGCTGGCGCAAGGCGTGGGGGGCGTGATCCTGCTGGGGGGCTCCGCTGCCGATCTGGCCCTGCGCTGCCGCCAGCTGCAGCAATGGGCGCCACAGCCGTTGCTGCTCTGCGCTGATGTGGAAGAGGGCGTGGGGCAGCGCTTCGAGGGGGCCAGCTGGCTGGTGCCGCCACTGGCCCTCGGGGGCCTCTGGCAGCGCGATAGCGCCCTGGCCGAACGCCTCGCCAGCGCCTACGGGCGCTGCAGCGCCCTGGAGGCCCGTGCCCTGGGCCTGAACTGGGTGCTCGGCCCGGTGTGCGATGTGAACAACAACCCGGCCAACCCGGTGATCAACGTGCGGGCCTGGGGCGAAACCAGCGAGGCCGCCGCAGCCCTCAGCAGCGCCTTTGTGCGCGGCCTGGAATCAGAAGGGGTGCTGGGCTGCGCCAAACATTTCCCTGGCCATGGCGACACCGCCAGCGACTCCCACCTGGAACTGCCGCTGATTCCCCACGGGCCTGAACGGCTTGAGGCGGTGGAGCTGCCCCCCTTCCGTGCCGCCATCAAGGCTGGAGTGGCGGCGGTGATGACCGCCCACCTGCTGCTGCCGGCCCTGGATCAGGAGCGGCCTGCCACGCTTTCGGCGGCGGTGCTCAGCGGCCTGCTGCGGCGCGAGCTGGGCTTCAACGGGCTGGTGGTGACCGACGCCCTGGTGATGGAGGCGATCACAGCCCGCTATGGAGCCGGGGAAGCGGCCGCCCTGGCCTTTGAAGCCGGCGCTGATCTGATCTTGATGCCGGCCGATGTGGAGGCCGCCCTCGATGCCCTCGAAGCGGGCTTCAACAGCGGCCGCTGGCCGCTGGAACGGCTGCAGCAGAGCCTGGAACGGCGCCGCGCCGCCTTGGCCCGCACCAGCGCAACGCCAGCCAGTGCCCAGGAGGGGCTCGATCAACTGGCTCAGCTCATGCCCGAGCATCAGCGCCTGGCCAAGCAGCTGCTGGAGCTGAGCCTGGAGCACCAGGGCCCAGCCAGGCTGCAGGGCCCTGGCCTGAACCTGATCCGGGTGGACAACAGCCTCAACTGCCCTGCCCTGCCGCTCAAGGCTCCGGCCCTGCTGCGGCCCCGTCAGGCCGGCTTCCGCACCCAAGTGATCGATGACCAATCTGGCCCTCTGCAGCTGGGTGAGGGACCCGTGCTGCTGCAGCTGCTGCTGCGGGGCAACCCCTTCCGCGGCGGCGCCGCCGGCCACAGCCACTGGCGCGAGCTGGTGGAGCAGCTGCTGCAGGAGCAGCGGCTGGCGGGGCTGGTGATCTACGGCAGCCCCTATCTCTGGCGAGAGCTGCAACCGCTCCTGCCTGCCGGGATTCCAGCGGCCTACAGCCCAGGCCAGATGCCCGCGGCCCAAGCCATCGCCCTGGAGCGGCTGGGGCTGGGGGATGCACCTGGCGAAGGTGGCTTCACCGACTGAGATCTCACGGGGCAGGCCACCTAACCTCTGAACCGTTTTCCGAAGGGGCGGCTGCCCCTGCCGCCATGCTCAGCCTCTCGATGATCGTGCGCGATGAGGAGGCCCGCCTGGGAACGTGCCTCAAGAGCGTTGAGGGGTTCTGCGATGAGCTGGTGGTGCTCGACACCGGCTCAAGCGACAACACCGTGGCCATCGCCGAAGCCGCCGGGGCCCGGGTGGAAACGATGGAATGGCCCGGAGACTTCACCCCGGCCCGCAACCGGGCCCTGGAGCTGGTGAACGGCGACTGGGTGCTGGTGCTGGATGCCGATGAAATCCTGCTGGCCGATGTGCAGCCGGCCCTCAAAGCCCTGATGGCCCAGCCCGATGTGCTGGTGATCAACCTGCTGCGCTTTGAAGAAGGTGCAGCCCAATCGCCCTATTCGAGCGTGAGCCGCCTGTTCCGCCGCCATCCGGCCATCCGCTGGAGCCGGGCTTATCACACGATGATCGACGACAGCGTGGAGGCGCTGCTGCAGAGCGAAGGCCACTGGCGTGTGGTGGATTGCGCCGAGCCCGCCCTGGTGCACAGCGGCTACCGGCCGGATGTGCTGGCCAGCGGCAACAAGGCTGAGCGGCTGCGGGAGGCCATGGAGGCTGAACTGCAGCGCCAGCCGGGTGATCCCTATGCCTGCGCCAAGCTGGGCGGCCTTGAAATCGAGAGCGGCAACCAGGCCCGCGGCCTGGAGCTGCTGCAGCTGGGGCTTGAGAACTGCCGCAGCGATCAGCACAACGAGCGCTACGAGCTGCTGCTGCATCTGGGCATCGCCCAGAGCAATGCCGATCCAGAGGTCGCCGAGCGCTGCTACCGCCAGGCCCTCGACGAGCCCCTGGCGCCCCGGGTGAGCGCCGGTGCCCGCCTCAACCTGGGCGCCCTCCTGCTGCGCCAGAACCGCTTGGATGAGGCGGCCAGCCTCAGCGAGGCGGTGACCCGCCAGGCGCCGGAGCTGGTGCTGGGCTGGTACAACCTGGGCTTGATCCAGCGCAAGGCCGGCCGCATCGCTGAAGCCCTGCAGGCCTACGACACCGCCCTGGAGCTGGCCCCCGACAACGCGGAACTGCATCAGAACCGCGGCGCAGCCCAGCTGATCGGCGGCAACTTTGATGCCGCCCGCGACAGCTTCCTCACCGCCATCGGCCTGCTGCTGCAGCAAGACCGCCAGGAGGAGGCCGAAGAGCTGGCCCGCCGCGCCAGCGAGCTGGTGAAGCTCGATGCCGCCTGAACTCAGTGGCCACACGGTGGTGCTGACCCGGGCGCAGCACCAGCTGGGGGAAGCCCGGCGCCTGTTTGAGGCGGCCGGCGCCCAGGTGCTCGATTTGCCCGCCCTGGTGATAGGCGCGCCCGACAGCTGGGGGCCACTGGATGACGCCCTGGCGGAACTCGACAGCTTCCACTGGTTGGTGGTGTCGAGCGGCAACGGCGTGGACGCGGTGGAGGAGCGCCTGCAGCTGCAGGGGCGCAGCCTGGCGCGCCGCCCCCCCGGCCTCAAGATCGCTGCGGTGGGGCGCAAAACCGCCCAGCGGCTGGAGCAGCTGGGGGCCCCGGCGGATTTCATCCCCCCCGCCTATGTGGCCGACAGCCTGCTGGAGCATTTCCCGGTGGGGGTGTGGGGCCAGCGGTTGCTGCTGCCGCGGGTGCAGAGCGGTGGTCGCACCTTGCTGGCAGACGCTTTCGGGGAAGCGGGCGGCCGGGTGAGCGAGGTGCCGGCCTACGAATCACGCTGCCCCGAGAGCCTGCCGGAGCTCACGGCAGCGGCGCTGGAGGCCGGCATGGCCGCAGCGATCTGCTTCAGCAGCGGCAAAACCGTGCGCCACAGCCTGCAGCTGCTGCAGCAACGCTTTGGTGAGGGGCATCAGGCCGTGCTGGAGCGGCTCAAGCTGATCTCGATCGGACCACAAACCAGCGTCATCTGCGAGCAGCTGCTGGGGCGGGTGGATGCCGAAGCTGATCCCCACGATCTCGAGGGGCTGGTGGCCGCCTGCGCCCGAGCCCTGGCTCAGAGCTGAAGTGTGCGCAGGGGGCGCCCCTGGCGCTCCAGCAGCAGCTGGCCGCGCTGCACATCGATGCCTGCCACGCTGAGCCCCTCCGGCAACCAGGGCAGGCCAGGCCCCCCCACATCACCGGGAGCCACAGGGCCGCTCTGGCCGTTGAAGCTCACAAACGCCCGCACCATGCCTTGCACCGCACTCACACCGGTGAGCTGCACGGCGCTGCTGTCATCAGCCTCGGCCGCCTCGCCTGCGGCTGCAACCTCAGCCGTGGGCGCAACGGGCAGCGGCGCGAAGGGATCCTCACGGCCGGTGGGCAAGGCGGCGAGCACCTCAGCGGGGGTGTAGAGCGCCTGGAGCTGGGGATCCGCGGCAGGGGCGGGCTCAGCCATGGGGGCCGCCGCGTTCAGGGGCCGCTGCAATGGGGGGCTCTGGGCCTCAGGCTCAGAGCCGCAACCCAACAGCACCAGCAGCAGGGCAGCAGCGGTGGCGCAACCAGATCTCAGGGCAGCTCAGCCGGGGCTGAAGGCACCCTATCGAGCACCAGCACGCTCTTCCACCAGCTGCTTGAAACGATCCAGGTTGGCCTGCAGCTCCTTGCTCACCAGGCCGCCGAGCATGGCGGAATCCATCAGGGGCGCCAGCACCCCCGGCAGTTCGTAGCTGACGCTGAGCTTCACGCCGGTGCGCTGATCCCCATCGGGGTAGAAGCGCACCGCTCCCTTGGTGGGTAAGCCCCCCACCGACTGCCAGTGCAATTGCTGGGCCTCCACCCGCTGGGTGATGCGCGCTTTCCACTGGAAGCGAAAGCCCTGAGCCGCCAGGGTCCACTCGGTGAGATCGGGGTCATCCAGGGTGCGCACCGATTCAATCCAGCGCATCCACAGGGGCATGGCCTCCAGATCGCTCCAGAGCTGCCACACCAGCTCCGCCGGTGCAGCGATGTCCACCATCACGCTGTGATCCAGCCAACGCCCCATCTCAGGCTCCCGTTGCGCTGAGGATCGCACTGGCCGCCAGGCGGCCGCTCATGGTGGCCCCCTCCATCGAATCGATGTAGTCCTGCTTGGTGTAGCTACCGGCCAGGAAGAAATTGCTCACGGGGGTGCGCTGCTCCGGGCGGTAGGGCTCCATGCCAGGCGCTTCGCGATAGAGCGATTGGGCCAGCTTCACCACGTTGCTCCAAACCAGATTGAGGCCTGCGCTGGAGGGGAAGAGCTTGCGCACCTGGGCATCGGTGTGGGCCACGATCTCCTCGGTTTTGCGCGGAATCCAGGGATCACCGGGGGTGAGCACGCACTGCAGCAGCGAACCGAGCCCCTCCTTGCGGTAGTCCTCCGGGCTGGCCAGGGCCAGATCAGCAAAGCAGCTGAAATCGGCATCCGCTGTGTAGAGCAGGTTGTTGAGGCCAGCGGGCTGGGCCAGGTTGCCGCGGGCGGCCAGGGCCTGGGGGCTATCGCCCAGCTCGGTGACCCAGCCGTCGTAGCGCAGCTGCACGGTGGCCACTGGCACCGCGTCGAGCTTGTAGATGTTGTCGAACAGAGGCCAGCGGCGCCAGGCCGCCGGCAGCATCCGCTGGATGCCGGGCACGTCGCAGGCGGCCAGGTAGGTGTCGGCCTGCACCGTGATCTCCCCCTCGGGGGTGCCCAGCCTGAGGGCGCTCACCCGGGTGACGGGCTGGCCATCGGCGCCGGCAGGCCCCTCCTCGAACAGCACCTCGCTGACGCGGTGGCGCAGGTGCAGCTGGCCGCCGCGGGCCTCGATGTAATCGAGGATCGGGCCGGT
>JAYKIT010000018.1:0-6102 GCA_035285765.1 Synechococcus sp.
CCTGCTGCAGCACCTCTTCGAGGTTGAACAGGGTGCGGCCGCAGCTGGGGCAGGCCACGTACTCCACCATCGTTTTGCGCAGGCCCAGCGACTGCAGAATCCCGTAGCAAACAGGGATTTCCTTCTCCGGTGCCTCGGTGAGCGACACCCGGATCGTGTCGCCCAGGCCATCGGAGAGCAGGGTGGCGATGCCAGCGGTGCTTTTGATCCGGCCGTAGTCGCCATCACCGGCTTCGGTCACCCCCAGGTGCAAGGGGTAGTTGAAGCCTTCGGCATCCATGCGGTGGGCCATCAGCCGGTAGGCCGCCAGCATCACCGGGGCCCGTGAGGCCTTCATCGAAATCACGATGTTGTGGAAATCGAGCCGGTCGCAGATGCGGATGAACTCCAGCGCTGATTCCACCATCCCCAGGGGGGTATCGCCGTAGCTGAACAACATGCGCTCAGCCAGGGAGCCGTGGTTCACGCCGATGCGCAGGGCTTTGTCCTGCTGTTTGAGGCTGCTTACCAGGGGCTCGAAGGTGTCGGCAATGCGTTGGCCGATGGATTCGAATTCCTCTGGGGTGAATTCGGTGCGATTGGGGTCGGGCTTGTCGAACACAAACAGGCCCGGATTGATGCGCACCTTGTCCACATGCTTGGCCACCTCCAAGGCGATCTTCATGCCGTTGTGGTGCACATCGGCCACCAGGGGGACCTTGGCGCCGGCAGCCTCCAGGCGCTGGCGGATCACCCCCACAGCTTTGGCGTGGGCCAGGCTCGGCACGGTGAGGCGCACGATTTCACAGCCCGCCTGGTGCAGCCGCAGGATGCCGGCGGTGGCACCCTCCACATCAAGGGTGTCCTCGTTGATCATCGATTGCACCACCACCGGGTGCTCGCTGCCGATCCACACATCACCCACCCGCACGCTGCGGGTGCGGCGCCGATGGATCACCGTGTCAAAGCGGGGATCGTTGGCCCAGTCAGTGGTTGGTTGGACGGAACGGGCCACGGTGCCGGTCATGGATCAGGCCGAGATCTGCGCCAAACCATGGCACAGCCTCCGCCCCGCGGTGTGTGGCCTCAGTCCAGCGGCTGCAGTTGGGCAGGGCTCAGCTCCTCCCATGCTTCAAAGGGCTGCAGCACCCAGGGATTGTTCGGCAGCTCCATGGCCCAGAAATCGGGCCGGGTGGAGCTGCAGGCCTTGAGCCAGAGCACCGCCGTGGTCACCGTGACTGGTTGCAGGGTGTGGCGCAGCCAGTCGCTGGCTGCTTCAAGGGTGGCGCCGCTATCGGCCAGGTCATCCACCAGCAGCAGCTTGGGCCCGAGCTGGTCGCAGGTGTGGGCCAGCTGATGACCAAGCCGCAAAGCCCCCTGCTGGCGATCGTTGTCACCGCCGTAGCTGCTGGCGGCCATCACCACCAGGGGGCGGTTGAACAGGCGTGAGAGCGCATCGCCCACCCGCAGACCGCCCCGGGAGAGAGCCACCACCTGATCAAATTCCACGCCAGCGTGATGCAGCTGCAGGGCCAGGTGCTCGATCAGGCGGTGGTAGTGCTCCCAGCTCACCTGCAGCTCGCCGCTGCAGGTGTTGCCCACAGGGGCGGGATGGTGATGCGGTTGGTTCATGGGTTCCATCCCAACTGATCGAGTTTGTGGCGCACGCTCTCAAGATCCTTCTGCGTATGCCAGCGCGGTGATCCTTCGGCGCTGGAGCCAAAGCGCAAGAGATAGGAGGGGTGCAGCACGGGCAACAGCTGGCGGCCATTCCATGGCTGCCACTGCCCTCGCAGCTTGGTGATGCCGCCTTTAACCCCCAGCAGCGCTTCCACCGCTGTGGCCCCGGTGAGCACGATCAGGGCCGGATTGATCAGCGTGATCTGCTGCTCCAGCCAGGACCGGCAGTGGGCCATCTCCTGGCGGCTGGGTTTGCGGTTGTCCGGCGGCCGGCACTTCACCACATTGCAGATGTAGGCATCACGCTCGCTGTTGAGCCCCGCGCTCTCCAGCAGCTGATCCAGCAGTTGGCCCGCCCGACCCACATAGGGTCGCCCGCTTTCATCCTCCTGTTGGCCTGGGGCCTCGCCGATCAGCATCAAGGGTGCGGCCGGATTGCCGCGCGCCACCACCACCTGTTGCCGGGTGGCGGCCAGGCCGCAGCGTTCACAGCTGCTGCACTGCTGCTGCAGGGCGCTGAGTTCAGCGTTGAGGCCAGTCATGGCGCCGCACTGTATGGGGCCGGCTCCAGCAGCAAGAGGCGGTTGCCCTCGGGATCAGCCAGCCAGGCTTCACGGCCGAATGATTCCTGGCGCGGTTCTTCAAGCACGCGGGCCTGCAGTGCCAAGGCTGTGGTGATGGCGTGCTCCAGTTGCGGGACCTGCAGTGCCAGGGCCATGCGACCGGGCTGGGCCGGCTGCGGTCGCTGCCGTGAGGGCCGGTAGATCAGCAGACACCCGGCTCCAGGCAGCTCGAGCCGCTGAACGGTGCTGTTGGTCGTGGTGGGCTGGGGGCAGCCGCACAGCTGGGCATAAAAACCAGCGAGGGCCTGTGGTGCATCAGCTGCCAGCACCCAGAAGGGCTTGTGCATCAAATTGGTGCTGCAGAACACAGCCTGTCTGAATGCTGTTGCACACTGGGAGATTGATCTCCGGTGCGGCGGCCTGAGGTGGCCCTTGTACATGAAGCTTTCGGCTCGTGCGGCAACGTTGCAGCCCTCCCTCACTCTTGCCATCGCAGCCCGGGCCAAGCAGCTCAAGGCTGAGGGGCACGACATCTGCAGCCTCAGTGCTGGCGAGCCCGATTTCGACACTCCGGCCTTCATCCGTGAGGCGGTGAAGCAGGCCCTCGATCGCGGTGCCACTCGCTACGGCCCAGCCGCCGGTGAGCCAGCCCTGCGCGAGGCAATCGCCGCCAAACTGCAGCGCTGCAATGGCATGGCTGTGGCTGCTGAGCAGGTGCTGGTCACCAATGGCGGCAAGCAGGCTCTCTACAACCTCTTCCAGGTGTTGCTGGAGCCCGGTGATGAAGTGCTGTTGCCCTCTCCCTACTGGCTCAGCTATCCGGAGTTGGCCCAATTGGCTGGGGCCAGGGTGAGATTCCTGCCCAGTGATGCCAGCAGTGGCTTCCGCCTCGATCTTGAGGCGCTGGAGGCCCTGATCACCCCCAACAGCCGCCTGTTGGTGCTCAACACACCCTCCAATCCCACTGGGTTGGTGATCAGCCGCAGTGAGCTGGAAGGGGTGGCGGAGCTGCTTCGCCGGCATCCCCAGCTGGCGGTGGTGTGCGATGAGATCTACGAACACCTGCTGGCCGATGGCCACACCCACCACAGCCTGGCGGCTCTGGCTCCAGATCTGGCGGATCGCCTGTTCATCGTGAATGGCTTTGCCAAGGGCTGGGCGATGACGGGGTGGCGCATCGGCTACCTGGCTGGTCCTGCTGCGGTGGTGAAAGCTGCGATTGCTCTGCAAAGCCAGAGCACCAGCAACGTGTGCACCTTTGCCCAATACGGCGCCCTGGCGGCGTTGGAGGCACCGCTGGATTGTGTGGAGGAGATGGCCGCCAGCTTCTCCAGCCGGCGCCTGCAGCTCACTGCTGGGCTGCAGCGGCTGCAGGGGCTGGTGGTGGTGCCCCCCAACGGTGCCTTCTATGCCTTCCCGGATGTGAGCTCCTACGGTTTGGATTCCATGGCCTTCTGCCAGCGCTTGCTTGATGAGCAGGGTCTGGCTGTGGTGCCTGGTGTGGCTTTCGGTGATGACCGCTGCATTCGCCTCTCCTGCGCGGTTGGCAATGCCGCCATCGATGACGGCCTCGCTCGCCTCGAGCACTTTCTGCAATCGCTTTGATCGTTTCTTGTTTTCGATGATTCGTTTTTTTGTTCTGGCACTGGTTCTGCTGCTGGCACCGCTGTCGCCGGCACTGGCTGCCGAAGTGCTGCGCATCAGTGCCATTCCGGATCAGAACCCTGAGCGCCTCAATCGCTTGTATGGCCTGGTGGCCAAGGAGCTCAGTGATCAGCTGAAGGTTCCTGTGCGCTACGTGCCGGTGATTGATTACGCCGCTGCGGTGACCGGTTTCCGCCGCGGTGATCTGGATCTGGTGTGGTTTGGTGGGCTCACCGGCGTTCAGGCCCGCTTGCAAACCCCCGGTGCGGTGGTGCTGGCCCAGCGGGATGTGGATGCACGGTTCCGTTCGGTGTTCATCGCCAACCGTGCTGCCCTCAACGGGGTGAAGCCGTTCAGTTCGATCGATGGCCTCAAGCAGCTCAAGGGCACCCGCTTCAGCTTTGGCTCGGAGAGCTCCACCTCTGGTCGGCTGATGCCGCAGCACTTCCTGGCCAAGGCTGGCGTGAAGCCCTCGGATTTCAATGGCGGTCAGGCTGGCTTCAGTGGCAGTCATGACGCCACCATTGCTTTGGTGCAGAGCGGTGCGTACCAGGCCGGCGCCCTCAATGAGCAGGTGTGGGACTCCCGCGTGAAGGAGGGCAAGGTGAATCTCAACAAGGTGCAGCTGCTCTGGCGCACCCCCACCTATCCCGATTACCACTGGGTGGCCCAGGGCAATCTCAACAAGCGCTTTGGAGCTGGCTTCACCAAGCGGCTGCAGCGGGCCTTGTTTGATCTCTCCCCCGCCAAGCCACGCCAGGCCAAGATCCTCGAGTTGTTCGGTGCTGAGCGCTTCATTGCTGCGCCCGCTGGCCAGTACGCCAGCATCGAGGCCGTGGGTCGTGAACTCGGCAAGATCCGCTGATGCTGGTGCTGCGTGAGGTTTCGGTGCCGGGTCGTGATCGGCCCCGGCTCCGGAATGTTTCGCTCAGCCTGGCTCCAGGCGAGCGGGTGGCTCTGCTTGGTGCCAGCGGTGCCGGCAAGAGCACGCTGCTGGGGGTGGCCAACGGCCTGATTCCTCCTGCAGCGGGCTCGGTGAGCTGGTTTGGCGAACCAGCGGCCCGCTCTCCTGGCCGCCGTCGCCGTCAGCTGGCCCGGATCGGCACCCTCTGGCAAGACCTGCGCCTGGTGGAGGAGCTCACGGTGCAGCAGAACCTCAATAGCGGCCGTTTGGCCAGCTGGTCCTGGCCCCAGGTGCTGCTCAATCTGTTCCTGCCAGTGGAAACCTCGGCCTGCGCCGCAGCCCTGGCGCAGGTGGAACTCGATGGGGGCCTGTTGAACCAATCCCTCAGCGCCCTTTCGGGTGGCCAGCGGCAGCGCGTGGCCATCGCCAGAGTGCTCCGCCAAAACGCCCAGCTGTTGTTGGCTGATGAGCCTCTGGCGCAGTTGGATCCGCCCCTGGCGCGGCGTTTGCTGCAGCTGTTGTTGCAGCTTGGTGGCGCGCCCCGCGGGCTGCTGCTCAGTCTTCACCGCCCCGATTGGTTGGCTGGTTTTGATCGGGTGGTGGGCTTGCGTCAGGGGGAGGTGCTGTTTGATCTGCCGCTGCAGCAGCTGGGCAGCGCCCAGCTCGATCAGCTCTACGCCTCACCGTGCGCAGTCTGAGTCCGGCCGGGCAGTTGCTCTTGCCCGGCTTGGTGGTGTTGCCACTGCTGGCCCTGCTGCCAGGGGCGTTGCATGGTGGTGGTTTGGATCTGCTGGGCCAGTTCTGGCTGGCGGCCTTGCAACCGAGTTTGGAGCCAAGCCTGCTGCTCAGCGCTGGCCGTGGCATCGCCACCACCTTGGCGATTGCCCTCTGGTCGTGGCTGTTGAGTGTGTTGCTGGGGGTGCTGTTGGGGTGTCTGTCATCGCGCAGCGTCAGCGATCAGCTGTGGGGCTGCCACTGGCCAGCTGGCTGGTTGCGGCGCCTGTTGGCGATTCCCCGTTCACTGCATGAACTTCTCTGGGGTTTGATCCTGTTGCAGCTGCTTGGTTTGCAGCCTGCTGTGGCGGTGCTGGCGATTGTGTTGCCCTACAGCGCCCTGGTGGCCCGGGTGGTGGGCGATCAAATCGATGCTTTGCCACTGCAGCCCCTGCGGGCGCTGCGCCAAGCGGGTGCGCCTGCCTTGGCGGCGCTTGCTACCGGCTTGTTGCCATCCCTATGGCCTCAGTTGCTCAGCTTCAGTGGTTACCGGTTGGAATGTGCCTTGCGCTCCGCCACCTTGCTTGGGGTGTTTGGTTTGGGTGGGGTTGGCGCGGA
>JAYKIT010000019.1:0-4043 GCA_035285765.1 Synechococcus sp.
GCCGGTTCCGCGCCAGCAGTGACGCGCCCCCCGATCTCAACAAGATGGGTGGGGTTGCTTGGTCGAGAACCAAGGAGCGGGCCCGCAAGGCCGTGCGCAAGGTGGCGCTCGATCTGGTGAAGCTCTACGCCGAGCGCACCGAATCACCAGGCTTTGCCTTCCCGCCCGATGGTCCTTGGCAGAACGAGCTGGAGGATTCCTTCCCCTACGAACCCACGCCGGATCAGCTCAAGGCGATCACGGATGTGAAGCGCGACATGGAGGTGCCCAAACCCATGGATCGCCTGGTGTGCGGTGATGTGGGCTTCGGTAAAACCGAGGTGGCGGTGCGCGCCATCTTCAAGGCGGTGACCTCCGGTCGCCAAACGGCTCTGTTGGCCCCCACCACGGTGTTGGCCCAGCAGCACTGGCGCACGTTGAGCGAGCGCTTTGCCCCTTACCCGATCAAGGTGGCCCTCCTCAACCGGTTCCGCACCGCTGGCGAGCGCAAGGAGATTCAGAAGGGATTGCAGGAGGGGTCCATCGATGTGGTGGTGGGCACCCACCAGCTGCTTGGCAAGGGCACCAGCTTCAAGCAGTTGGGCTTGCTGGTGGTGGATGAGGAGCAGCGCTTTGGTGTGAACCAAAAAGAAAAGATCAAGGTGCTGCGAAAAGACGTGGATGTGCTCACCCTTTCCGCCACACCCATTCCCCGCACCCTCTACATGAGCCTTTCCGGTGTGAGGGAGATGAGCTTGATCACCACGCCACCGCCCCTGCGCCGGCCGATCAAAACCCATCTGGCCTCACTGGATGAGGAGGCGGTGCGCAGTGCGATCCGTCAGGAGCTCGATCGCGGCGGCCAGGTGTTTTACGTGGTTCCGCGGGTGGAGGGCATCGAGGACGTGGCCGGCCAGTTGCGCCAGATGCTGCCTGGCCTGCGTCTGTTGGTGGCCCACGGCCAGATGCCGGAAGGGGAGCTGGAGAGCGCCATGGTGGCGTTCAACGCCGGCGAGGCCGATTTGATGCTCTGCACCACGATCGTGGAGAGCGGCCTCGATATCCCACGGGTGAACACGATCCTGATTGAGGATGCGCAGAAATTCGGTCTGGCTCAGCTGTATCAGTTGCGTGGGCGCGTGGGACGCAGCGGCATTCAGGCCCATGCCTGGTTGTTCTATCCCGGTGATGCCAGCCTCAGTGATGCAGCGCGGCAGCGGCTGCGGGCAATCCAGGAATTTGCCCAGCTGGGCAGTGGTTACCAGCTGGCCATGCGTGACATGGAGATCCGTGGGGTGGGCAACCTGCTGGGGGTGGAGCAGAGCGGCCAGATGGAAACCATTGGCTTTGATCTCTACATGGAGATGCTGCAGGAGGAGCTGGCTGAAATCCGCGGCCAGGACATCCCCGCGGTGGAGGACACCCAGATCGATCTGCAGGTCACCGCATTCATTCCCGCCGACTGGATCACCGAATCCGACGAGAAGATGGCCGCCTATCGCGCTGCTGCCGATTGCAGCAGCCGCGAAGCCCTGCTGCAGCTGGCCGCTGATTGGGTGGACCGCTATGGCGCCCTGCCGGCGCCGGTGCAATCGCTGTTGCAGCTGATGGAGCTCAAGCTGCTGGCCAAACGCTGTGGGTTTGCCCGCATCAAGCCGGAGAAGCCGAACATCGTGTTGGAAACCCCCATGGAGGAGCCCGCCTTCCGGCGCTTGCGCCAGGGCTTGGCCACCCATCTGCATGGCCGTTTGGTGTATCAGGCCGGCAGTGGCACCACCGCCAAGGTGCTGGCCCGCGGTTTGGGGGTGTTGCCCGCTGAGAAGCAGCTCGAAGAGCTCAAAAGCTGGCTGGACACCATGGCGGCCCAGTTGCCGGATGCTGATGGCCTCACCGAGGGGGAGCGTGAGGCGGCGAACCAGGCCCGCAATGAGGCCGTGCTGAGCGTGTGACGCGGATTGCCTTCTCAGGCTCGCAAAAGTTCGTTACACTCTTAGCAATCGGTTACGAAGCATGAACGCCATCGTTGAGCTGAATGACGGCCTCGGGGCAGTGTTCGCCAGCGGTGGCAGCTTCCCCATGGGGCTCTTCAGTTCGGTGCTGGGCGCTCTGGCCCTGGGCTTCTTTGCCCTCTGGCAGCAGGATGAGAGCAATGACGACGACGACTCCAACACCGGTGGCGGTCTGATGCAGCCGGTGGCTTGAGCCCACACCGTTCCATCGCAATAAAAAAAAGGGGACCGCGTTGGCGGCCCCCTTTTTTGTGCCTTCAAGGCGCCCAGCCTTACTGGCCCAGCAAAGCGGGAAGCTTGCTGCTGGGGTCGTAGCTCACCTCGGGAGCTTGCTTGGATGAGCGCAGCAGTTTGGAGAGTTCCGTTTCAGCCACGCGGTACTGGGGATCACTGCGGGTGCCCAATTCATCGAACTTCAGTGAACGCGCTTGCGCTTCACTGAGGCCAGCCACCACATCGGGTTTGATGCCGTTCTTGTGGATGTCACGGCCGCTGGGGGTGAGGTATTTGGCGATGGTCACGGTCATCCCCGAGCCATCGGAGAGCGGCCGCACCGATTGAATCAGCCCCTTGCCGAACGTGGTTTTGCCCACGATCGTGCCGCGCTTGTTGTCTTGAATAGCTCCGGAGAGGATTTCGCTGGCGCTGGCCGATCCTTCATTCACCAGCACCACCAGGGGGGCGGTGGTAAGAGCGCGGCCGCTGGCTTTTTTCACATCATTCACGCCATCGCGCGTTTTTGACGACACGATCACGCCCTCATCCAGCCATTGGCGCGCAATTTCCACGCTGGCCATCAGCAGGCCGCCTGGGTTGCTGCGCAGATCCATCACAAAGCCTTCAGCACCCTGCTTCTTCAGCGCGGCGATGGCCTCACGCATGTCCTTCGCCGCATTGGCGTTGAACTGCTTCAGGCGGATGTAGCCCACCTTGCGGCCATCGGGGGCGGTGTTCAGGCGGGTATCCACCGCATGCAGTTCGATGCGATCGCGGATCAGATCCACGCTCACCAGTGCGCCAGAGCTGCGCTGCAGTTGCAGGGTCACCTTGGTGCCCACCGGACCACGGATCAGTTTCACCGCGTCTTCGGTGGTCATGCCGCGGGTGCTTTTGCCATCGATCGCGGTGATCACATCCTTGGGCTGCACGCCAGCCCGTGAGGCGGGTGAGCCATCGATTGGCGACACCACCACCAGTTGTTTGCTGTCTTTATCAACGCTCAGCTGGATCCCCACACCGGAGAGTTCTCCGGAGGTGTCGATCTCCATCTCCTTGAATTCCCGCGGATCCATGAAGCGGGTGTAGGGATCATCCAGGGAGCTGAGCATTCCCCGGATCGCTTCATAGGCATCCTTGGTGCTGCCGTAGCTCTTGGTGAGCACATCACGGCGCAGGCCCTTCCACTGCTCTTCGTTGTAGTGGCCGTTGGTGTCGAGGTAATCGCGGAACACGATTTGCCACGCCTCATCCATCACCTCCTTGGGGCTGTCGGAGATGATCGCGGCCGTGCTGCTGCGGAGCACCAAATCGCTGGCCAGCACCAGTGCACCGGCGCAGCTGCCCACGCCTGCAAGGGTGGCAACAACAACTCGACGCAGGGGCGTGCGGACCATAGGGATGGTGAATGTCAGATCACCGTAACGTCATCCCCATGATCCGCACAGGCATCAGGCCGGGGGTTTTGTGTCTGGATGTGGCCTAGGCCGGCTCCACCCAGCGTCCGTCTTCCTTGATCAGCTCGATCAGGGCCTGCACGCCTTCTGCCTCAGGCACCCGGCGAATTTCATCGCGGCCGCGATAGAGCGAAATGATGCCCGGTGTTTTGCCCACATAGCCGTAATCGGCATCGGCCATTTCGCCGGGGCCATTCACGATGCAACCCATCACGGCGATGTCGAGGCCGGTGAGGTGGCTGGTGGCGGCGCGTACCTGCTGCAGCACCTCTTCGAGGTTGAACAGGGTGCGGCCGCAGCTGGGGCAGGCCACGTACTCCACCATCGTTTTGCGCAGGCCCAGCGACTGCAGAATCCCGTAGCAAACAGGGATTTCCTTCTC
>JAYKIT010000020.1:0-5577 GCA_035285765.1 Synechococcus sp.
CGCGCTGCCGAAGACCCCGAATTCGAGACCTTCTACACGAAGAACATTCTTCTGAACGAAGGCCTCCGCGCCTGGATGGCTCCGGCCGACCAGCCTCACGAAAACTTCATCTTCCCCGAAGAGGTTCTGCCCCGCGGCAACGCACTCTGATTGCCTGTTGCTCTACGCCCCAGCGCCCCCAGTGGGGGCGCTTTTTTGATGGCCGCACAAGGCTTTTAAAGCAGTGGCAAGGGCTCGTTGGCCCTCAACAGCGCCTGGATTTGGCTAGATTCTGCCAGTTCAGTTGGCAGTGAGGTGGTGAAACTCCGGCTCGTTCGGGGATTCACCGAAGGCTTCGCCGGTCAGCGCTATCCCACAGGAGGTGTCATGTCCCACAGTTGTTTCATGCAGGGTCTGCTGATCGCGGAGAAGGCCGCCTGATTTAGGCATCCGAGTTCCTGATCAATCACGGTTCCGTGCCATAGCGGACCCGGCGAGAGCCCCCGGTTCACGGTTGTGAGCCGGGGGCATCGTTTTGCAAGGGCAAGGGCAAGGGCAGCGGCACCAGATAGTTCGCTCCCGCCGCCGCTTCTGCCCCCAGCAGGTGCTTGAGCCGCGCTTTGGCGGCGTTGTTGGGGAAGGGGGCATAGCTCTGGATCACCTCCCAGCTGCCGGCCACATGGGTGGCCCCTTCCGCGGCACGCTCTTGCAGCCAGGCGGCATCCACCGCCCCTGGGCCCCGCAGCCAACCCTTGCGGTGGGCCAGATACAGCAGGGTGGGATCCCCGCCGGTGATGCTGATGATGCGTGCATCAGCTGGGGTGTCCCGTTGGATGCGCTGGGCCAGGAGCCAGGTGGGATTGCCCTGGGCATGCTCTTTGCTCCAGTAATCCAGGCTCAGCACCGCCAGGCTGGTGAGCAGCAGCAGCGTGAGCCCCAGCTGCAGGGCGCGGCGGCGCCGGCTTTGCCACAGCCGCACCCAGCCCTGGCCCATCAGCGGGCAGGAGAACAGCAGCAAGGGCAGCTGGTAGTACTCGTGCACGGCGCTGGATTGCGGTGCCAGGGCACCTGCCGCCAGTACTGCCACCAGTCCGATGGGCAGCAGCCGCGCTTCCGCTCGGGGTTGGGGCGGCCACAGCCCCACCAGCAGCAGCGGCAGCCCCAGCACCGCCAGCCCTCGCACGCTGGTGCGCAGCAGCAGGTTGCCCCAATAGGCCGGGCCGATCAGCTCAGCCCAGCTGTAGCGATTGGCGCCCGATCCCCAGAAGCCAAAGCTGAGGCCGCTGGCCAGATAGAGCTGATGGGCATGCCAGTACCAGGCGCCGCTGAGGCCCAGCACCACCGCGGCGGCCAGCCAGAGCTCGCCGCGGCGCCAGAGGCGCGGCCCATGGCGCAACCAGGCCAGCCACAGCAGGGGGAGCCCCAGCCACAGGGCCGGCAGCACTTTGATCAGCACCGCCCCCGCCAAGCCCGCCGTGACCAGGGCCAGATCACGGCGGCGGCCCCGTTCACGCCAGGCCAGGCCGCGCTCCAGGGCCAGGGCAGCACAGCAGAGCAGCAGGCTTTCGGGTTGCACCGTGCGCCCGTAGAACACCGGCAGTGGCAGCACGGCAAAAAAGAAGGCCCCCCACCAGCCCGCTTCAGCCCCCAGCAGGCGCCGGCCCAGGCGCAGCAGCAACCAGAGGCAGATCAGGCTGAGCACCAGGCTCAGCCCGCGGGCCAGCCATTCGTGCACGCCAAAGAGGCCATAGAGGCCGGCCACCGCTTGGGAATACAGGGGTGGATCGGTTTCAGCAAAGCCGCTGCCCATGCCGCCCCAATCCACCTGGGGGGTCCAGAAGGGCAGCTGCTGCTCAAAGGCGTTGCGGGCGATGGCGGCCGTATCGGCCTGGCGCCAGCTGTGCACCCCCAGGATCGGCGCGTGCAGATGCACCAACCGCAGGGCGGCCGCGATCAGCAGCAGGGGCCAGGCCGAACGGGTGCTGATTAGTCTCGAGCCAGCTTGTGGGCGCAGGTTAGGTCTGGTGACGCACCCCTCCCGCCCGGTGCTGCTGCATGTGGGCACGGTGAAAACCGGCTCCACCTCACTGCAGGCCTACCTGCAGCAGCAGCAGGCCTGGTTGGCTGCGCAGGGCTGGGCCTATCTGCCGGCGCCTGGGCGCCGTGATCGCCGTGATCTGGCGGCCTGCTGCATTGCCCTTGGCGATGAGCGCGATGAACTGCTGCGCTCTGAGGGGTTGCTGGCTCCTGACCAGCGCCTGGGCCATCGCCAGCAGGTGCGCCTGCAATTGCAGGCCCAGCTGGCGGCCCTGCCCGCAGGCCATGGGGTGATTCTGAGCTCAGAGCACTTCCACCTCAGCCTGCAGAGCCCGGCCGAGATCACCACCCTGCGCCAGCTGCTGGCGGAGCTGGGCCTGGGCCCGGTGCAGGTGGTGATCTACCTGCGCGAGCCGGTGGGGCTGATGGAATCGCTGTATTCCACGATGGTGCGCAGTGGTGATCAGCGCCCGCTGCCGGCCGATCCAGCTGATCCCTTTGTGGCCTTGATCTGTGATCACAGCGCCAGCCTTGAGCGCTGGCGTGGGGTGTTTGGCGCAGAAGCGGTGCAGGCGCGGGCATTCCCGCCGCCTGGGGGCATCGGCCACGATCTGCTGGCCCTGATGGCCGGTGTGCAGGGGCCATTCCCGCCAGAACCGCGGCGCCAGAGCAACCGCGGCCTGCGCCCCTGGGCCTTGGCACTGCTGCGTTGGCTGAACCGGTGCCTGCCCTGGTTCACGCCCCAATCACCCCTGGCGTTGGTGCGCGGCTGCCGGCGGGTGCTTGATACGGCCCTCAGCCATGGCGCCAGCGGCTCCTACCGCATGCCTGCTGCCCAGCGACGCCGCTACAGCGAGCGCTACAGCGGCGCTTATCAGCAGCTGCTGGGGCGTGAAGGGCTTGATTGAAGCAAGCGCGCCGGCGTTAGTAGGGCACGTTCCACACGAAGCGGGAGGAGGCGGCGTACTTCCAGATGAAATCCACCAAGATGCCGCTCGCTACCGCCAGGGCGGCGATCGGGCCCCCCTGCAGGCTGGCGAACACCACGGTGGACACGCCCACATTGGCGGCCATGCCGAGGGATGACACCACCAGGAACTTGATCAGGCCGATGCCCAGGGAGCGGCCCCGCAGCCGGCGGCTGCGGAAGGTGAGGGCGTTGTTGATCAGATAGTTGGAGCAGGCGGCCGTGATCACCGCCACCACCTGGGTGGCGAAGAAGCCCACCGAGAAGCTGCGCAGCAGCGCGAACAGGCCCACGTGCACCACCATGCCGCTGAGGCCCACCAGGCCAAAGCTCACCGCCCGCCGGGGCAGCACCCGGAAGCTGGCGGTGTGCACCAGCGACACCAGCCAATCCCACACCACGGCGTTATCAAGCTTGGAATCACCGGCCTGGCGTGAGCGGAAGTTGAGGGGGATCTCCTCCACCTTCAGGTTGCCCTTGCTCACCGCCAGCAGCTCATAGAGAAATTTGAAACCGGAAACATCCACCCCGCGGATGGCCTGGCCGCAGCGATCGGGGCGCAGGGCAAAAAAGCCACTCATGTAATCGGTGAGTTGAGCGTAGGCGGGCAGGCTGAAGCGGGCCAGCTGGTTGGCCCGCTCCGAGCCCCGCTGCCGCGCGGCTGAGAGCCCGGCGATGCTGGCGTCAGGGTGAAAGCGGCTGCCCAGCACCAGATCAAGGTCGCCGTCCAATAAACGTTGCACCGCCCTGGGCACGGCTTCCGGTTCGTGCTGGCCATCGGCATCCATCACCACAGCCACCTCGCCGCAGGCGGCCAGCAACCCTTCGCGGATGGCGCTCGATAAGCCGCTGCGGCCCACGCGCCGGATCAGATGAATGCGGGGATCCTCACGGCCCAGTTGCCGCACCAGCTCCGAGCTGCCGTCGGGGGAGTCGTCGTCAACCACGATCAGCTCCAGCCGGTGGCGCTGGCCGAGCAGGGCCTTGAGCTGCTGAAGCATCGGGCCGATGTTGGCGCGCTCGTTGTACGTGGCGAGCACCACGCTCAGGTTGAGCGGCTTGGCGGAGTGGGTCATGGCAAGGGCCGGCAGCGCCACAGCAGCCAGCCATCTTCGCCGGCTTGCCCCAAATCGCAGGCCAGCCCCTCCAGTTGTGGCACCGGTGCCGGCTGCCCGGGGGGGCGGCGCCCCAGCAGCTGGAGGCCGGTGGGGGGGATGCCGAGGCGGGCCAGGGGGATCAGCTGCCGCTGGCTCTGCCAGCTCAGGCTTGGCCGCTCCGCCATGCCCCATAGGGCCAGGGGTTGGCTGGGATCGGCCTGGCGGGCCAGCGCAGCGCCGGGGGCCACCGGGTTGCGCTCATTGAGCTCCCAGTGCCAGAGCGGGCCTTGCATCAGGGCCAGCAGCGCCAGCCACCAGAACCCGATCAGGGCGGCGGCCCCGCGGCGGCGCCAGGCCAGTGGGCTGGTTGGCCGCAGGCCCCAGCCCCCCAGCAGCAGGGCAAGCCCGGCGGGCAGCAGCACCTGGCGCCATGGGGCGGGTTGGCTGATGCCACCAATCAGGAGTAGCGCTCCCAGCAGCAGCCAGAGCCAGGGCAGCCGCTGCAGCAGCGCAGCCCCCGGCTGGCGGCGCAACTCTTCGGGCCTCAGCAGGGCCGCCAGGCTGGGGCCGCAAAGCAGGGCCAAGGGCAACCAGAGGATGTGGCTGTACCAGGGCAGCTGGGTGCGCAGCGGCAGCACGCTTGCTGCCATCGCCAGCTGCAGCCCCAGGGGCCAGCGGCCGGCCGCGCTGCGGCGTTGCTGCCAGGCGGCCGCCACCGCAAACGGCCAGAGCGGCAGCCAGGGCCAGCCCCCCTCCAGCACTTCGAGCACGGGCACGCGCCAGCCTTGATCGCTGCCCTCGCCGGCATCCAGCAGCACCCGCCCGGCCCCATCGGCGCCCCACAGCAGCAGGGCCCCTTCGCCGCGGGCCAGGCCATGGAAGAGGTGCCAGCCCATGCCGGGCAAGAGGCCGAGGCCCAGCCCCAGCAGCAACCACCACCAACCGGTTCGGCTCAAACCGCGATCGAGGGCCAGCAGCGCCAATCCCGCCAGCAGCACCGGCAGCAGCAGGGGCGCTTTAAGCAGCAGCAGGGCGCTGCCCGCCAGGCCCGCCAGCAGCGCAGGGCCAACACTGCCAGCGCCTGGGCGCCAGCGGCTGCGCAGCAGTTGCCACCACAGCAGCCCTGAGGCGCTCACCAGGGCACCATCGAGCATGGCCAGGCGGCCATGGCGCATCAGCGGCAGCAGGGTGAGTGCAATGGCGGCACTGGCGATGGCCGCGCTGCGGTTCTTTGGGCGCAGCTGCTGGCTGATCAGACCGGCCAGGGGCACCACGGCACTGGCCGCGAGCGCTGGCAGCAAGCGCACCGCCCAGGGGGGCGGCAGGGCACCGGTCTGCAGCCAGGGCAGCTGGGGCAGGGCGGCCAGCACATGCAGGGCCGGCGGCTTGTTGAGGTATGGGGCGCCCCAGTAGCTGGGAAGCAAGAGATCGCCCAGGGATCCCTCGCCGCGCAGCAGGGCCAGCAAGGCTTCACCGCGCTCCAAAGACACCTGGGCA
>JAYKIT010000021.1:0-17986 GCA_035285765.1 Synechococcus sp.
GATCTCCGCAGGATCCTGCAGGTGCTGCTGGCAGATGCGCTTGATCTCCGGCGGCATCGTGGCGGAGAAGAGCACCACCTGGCGCTGGCTGGGCAGCTGCTCGAGCACCCATTGCACGTCGTCGATGAAGCCCATGCGCAGCATTTCATCGGCTTCGTCGAGCACCAGGGTCTGAAGCTGCGACACATCGAGGGTGCCCTGGCGCATGTGGTCCATCACCCGGCCGGGGGTGCCCACAATCACCTGCACGCCGCGGCGCAGTTTCTGGATCTGGTCGCGGAAGTCGGAACCGCCGTAGAGCGCCAGCACGTGCAGGCCCTTGGTGCAGGCGGCGTAGCGCTGGAAGGCCTCGCTCACCTGAATGGCCAGCTCGCGGGTGGGAGCCAGCACCAGCACCTGGGGATGGCGGGCTTCCAGATCGATGCGGGCCAGCAGGGGCAGCGCAAAGGCAGCGGTTTTACCGGTACCCGTTTGGGCCTGGCCGAGCAGGTCGCGGCCCAGCATCAGCTCAGGAATGGCGGCCGCCTGGATCGGTGAAGGCTGTTCGTAACCGCAGCGCTTCAGCGCTTCCAGCACGGAATCGGGCAGGCCGAAGCGGGCAAAGCCGGATTCCGCTTCGGTGGTGTCGGCTTCAGCTTCAGTGGCTACCTCGAGTTCGGCGCCGGTGTCAGCGGTGGTGCTGGTCTCGTCAGGGGTGACAGCGGTCTCGGCTTTCACCGACAGAGCAGCGTCGTCAGAGACAGACAGTTGTTGCGTTTGAGTCAAATCAAAGAAGGCGTTCTCACGCCGCGGATTGGCCTGAAAGTCCTTTGATTCAGGCCGGCAGATCCCACGATCTGAACTGCCTTGCCCTCACAGGGAGAATTTCAACGCTCGGAAACCTATCATCCGGCGGCCGATTGCGGCCGTCCGTAATCATCAGCGAGCCGTTCGATGTCGTCCTCGCTGAGAATGGGGCCTCGCTGAATCTCAACGATCAGGAGTCCCTGATCTGAGCCGCTGGCCCGATGCACGGCCCGGCAGGGCACGTTGAAACTGCTGCCCGGCTCGGCCGTGTGGTCGTGGCCATCGATGTGCACCACGCCGCTGCCAGCTGCCACATACCAATGCTCCTGGCGGTGCCTGTGGCGTTGCAGCGACAGCCGCTGGCCAGGGGCAATCCAGAGCCGCTTCACCAGGTAATCCTGGTCGGCCACAAGGTTCTCGTACCAGCCCCAAGGCCGTTCTGTGCGCTGCATAGGCAGCTTTTAGCAGGTTCGTGATTGCGGAGCCAGCACGGCTTCGATGAAGCTCTGCACGTGCTCGCTATCACTCAGCAGCGGCCGCAGCCGTGCCCCGAGCGCCGCCAGCTGGGAGGGGCTCACCCGCAGCATCAGGCTCTGCAGTTCCTCTCGGTTCTGCAGCGAGAGGGGCACATCACTGAGCCACAGAAACGCTGCCTCCTGCAACTTGCTCCACATCAGTAGATACAGGTCGCTGTCCATGCCGGAACTCCGTGCGGCCGTGCACCGCTTGGGGGATGCAGTCAGGCTGCCAGAGCATGTTTTTCTCCGGCGAAAGTATTGAGGTTTCGGCTTACTGGAGCGTGCTGCAGAAGCGCTGCGCCACCTCCAGCTCCTCTTTGCTCACCTGGCCGCTGCCGGGGGCCAGCGCGCGGTCGAGATCGCCGTCGCTGAGTTGCTGATCAAAGCCGAGCTGGGTTTTCAGGCAAGCCCGCACCTCTGCCGGGGGTGTGGCTGGCATTGGAACGCCAAAGAACGGTGCCATGGCTGGCTCAGCCGGGGGATTCGAGCGTATCGAGGGCTGGACACAGCAGATCGAGCCGCTGCCGTGCCCGGGTCATGGCGGTGTAGAGCAGGCGCCGGTCGAAGCTGCTGCCCGCTGGCAGCAGCACGATCACCGCATCAGCCTGGCTGCCCTGGCTCTTGTGCACAGTGAGGGCCAGTGCCGGTTCCACCGCACTCAGCAAACTCAGGGGGAGACGGCGAGGTCCGTCGGCGCTGGCGATCACGGCCTCGTTGCCCTCCCTTCCCGGCCGCACCAGCCCGCGATCGCCGTTGGCCAATCCCAGCTCGGCATCGTTGCGGGTCACCAGCAAGGGTGTTCCCGCCGGCCAGTGCTGCGGTGGGCGCTGCCCCAGCTGCAGCCAGCGGGCGTTGAGTTGCTCCACGCCGAAGCGCCCCTGACGCCTGGGGCTCAACACCATCAGCCGATCGAGGCAGTCCAGGGCCTCGCCATCGCTCAGCTCGGTGCTGCTGGCCCGATGGCGCAACAGCTGACGCTGGGCTTCGATGCGTTGGATCAGGGGCGCTGGCCAGCCCGCCTGCAGATCCCACCACTGCAGGTTGGTGTCGCCGCTGGTCTGCTCCTGCAGCTGCCGCTGCAGGGCTGCGCTGGGGCTCGGCTGCCGCAGCAGCTGCACGAATGCACCGAGTGCGGTGGCGTCGTTGAAGCGATGGGAGCGCTGCAGTCCCAACAGCAGCTGGGGCTGCTGCTGCCGCAGTTCCAGCAGCAGTGGTTCGAGCACGGAACTGCCGCCGATCGGCGGCAGCTGGGCTGGATCACCCACCAGGATCAACCGCACGCCAGCGGGGAGTGCCGCCAGCAGGGCTTGCATCAGGCGGGTGTCCACCATCGACACCTCATCCACCACCACCACGTCCGCCTCCAGCGGGCGCCGCTGATGGCGCCGGAAGCCGCCGTTGGCATCCGCCTCCAGGGCCCGGTGCAGCGTGGCGCAATGCATGGTTTCAGCCAAGGGCGCCAGGGCTTCGCGCAGGCGGGCGGCCGCTTTGCCGGTGGGGGCCAGCAGCAGGGTGGTGCGCCCTCCCTCAGGGGCCAGCAGCTGTTTCACCCGGGTGGTTTTGCCGGTGCCCGCCCCCCCGGTGAGCACCAGGCCGCCATGGTTCAGCAGCCGCTGCTGCAGCTCGTGCAGCACCTGCCGGTGTTGCTGATGCTGCCGCCGGCTCCAGAGTTCAGCGCCGCCTTCAGGCCGCTCCACCAACACCAGCGGCAGGGCGCTGAGGCCCTCGCGGGCGGCTGGCGGCAGAGCCTCCAGGGCCTGGGCTGAGAGCGCCAGCGGTTCGGCCCCCTGGTGCTGACACTGCAGCAGGCCTTCCAGCAGCGGCTGCAGCAGCGCCTGCTCCTGGGCCGCCTTGGCTGGTGCCAGTTGCAGCAGCCGAGCGGCGGCGCGCCCCCAGGGGCTGATGGCGCTCATGGCTCCAACTCCGGTTGCAGCAGCCAGGCTCCGGCGCCGCTGCGGGTGAACAGCATCACCGCATCCACCCGCATCGGTGTGTCCTCACCCAGCCGCAGCTGCAACCAGCGGCGCACCGCCTGGCGGTAGAGCTGGGCTTGCAGCCAGTAGTCCTTGCTGGCCATCAGTTGCTCGATCGGTTTCACCAGGCGATTGGTTTTCCAATCGAGCACCACCCAGTGCTGGCGCCCCTGGGCATCGAGCTGGGGGCGCCGCACGATCAGATCGATCACGCCGTTGAGAAAGCCGCTGCTGAGTTGCACCTGCCGTTGCTGCAGCCGTTCCTTGGCGTAGCGCTGCACGGTGGCATCCGGGTGGCGGCTGAGTTGCTGCAGTGCTTCCCCCAGCACGTCGCAGGCCGGGCCTGCGGCAAAGCCGCTCAGGGGCATGTCGAAGGGCAGCTCTCGCAGGGTGTCGCTGCGGGCGATCTCGGCCAACTGCAGCTCGCCCAGGGGCCCGCCCAGGGGGCGCTGCAGCAGCACCTTGAGCGCCTCGGGCAGGCGCTCGTTGAGGCTGGTGTCCAGCCCGGAGCGGGCCACTTCATCGCGTATCAGGCGCCGTGCATCATCGCCATCGAGATCGCTGTTGAAATCGAGCTTTTCCAGCACCGCATGCACCAGCGTGCCGAAGCTGGCTCCCCCGGGCAGCTCACGCCAACTGGGGTGTTCGCTGCTGCCGGGGTCATCGGCATCGCCGCCGCGATCTGGATCAAAGCCCTCCTCCTCCCTGGCCGAGGGCAGTGTGTCGCCCTGATCCTGCAGGCGGCTGTAGCTCCAGCGGCCCCAGTGGCTTGTTGGGCGGGCGGCAGGAATGGGGCTGGCCAGTGCCGCGGGAGCGCTGCTGCTCGGAGCCTGGTACGGCCTTGGCGCTTGGTTGTTGAGCTCCTCAAAATGCACCCCCAGCGCTGCGCAGCGCCGTTGCACCTGCTGTTTGAGATCGGGGGCAGCGCTGATCAGCTGGCTGAGCTCCTGCCAGGGGGGCTCGGCGTTGGCGCGCCGCTGCTCCGGATGCAGCAGCCAGGCCGGCAGGCTGGCGCCGCTGTCTTTGATGCGCCCCCAGTCGATGCAGAGCTGGTGCTTGGCGCGGGTTAAGGCCACGTAGCCCAGCCGCAGCCGTTCCTGCCAGCCCTCCAGGCGGGCCTCCTGCAGGCGCTCCAAGCGAGGACTGCTGTGGTCGCGCCTGCTCAGCTCGAGTACCCGCCGCCCCAGCTCAGGGTCCCAGGCGCGGAAGGGGGCTTCGGCGCTGGGGCCTGGATCGCATTCCCACAGGGTGGGGCACCACACCAGGGGGAACTCCAGCCCTTTGCTGGCGTGCAGCGTGGTGAGCGTCACCATCGCTTCGCTGGCCACGATCCGCTGCTGGGCCTCCTCCCCCTCGCCGCCGAGCAGCTGTTGTTGCGTGAGCCAGTGCAGCAGCCGGGCAGCCGTTGGACGCCCCTGCTCCTGCCAGCTCTGCTGCAGCAGTTCGCCGATCTGTCGGCGATCACTGAGGCGCTGTTCACCGCCGAGTTGGCCCAGCAGCCGCGCCATGGCCTGCCCCTGCTCCTGCACCACCTCCAGGGCTGCCAGCGGCCCCACCCGTTGCCAGCGCTGCCTGGCCTGTTGCAGCAGCTGCAGCCACTGGCCCCAGTCATCGGCCTGCCACTGCTGCAGTTCCAAGGCCAGCCAGCCCCCCACACTCGAGAGGGCCAGGGCGGCAGCGGCACTGCGATCCCCCTCCCGCTCCAGGCACTCCAGCAGAAGCCCCAGGCTGGCGGTTTCCGGGCTTTGCCAGAGGTTCCCGCCCCGGCCGATGCGGGCTGGGATGCCGCGGCGCTGCAGCTCCCGTTGCAACTCCACCGCATCACGGTTGCGCCCCACCAGCACCGCCAGATCACCAGGGTGCAGCGGGCGCCAATCCCCCTGTTCCTGCACTTCCAGGCCAGCGGCCAGGGTGCGTTGCAGGTCATCACACACCCGCTGGGCCAGGCCTTGGCGCAGGGCGGTGCGATTCAACGGTTTGCCATCGGCTTCCTCCCCCAGCCAGCGCAGCCTCACCGGCGGCGCCGGCTGGCCATCGGCCAGGCGCAGCCGCGAGCTGTTGGCCCCTTCCGGTGGCAGCACCTCCCGGTAGCGGATGGCGCTGCTGCCAAAGCAGGAGTCGCCGCTGAACAGGCCGTTCAACACCTGCAGCAGGGCTGGATCACTGCGGCGGTTGGTGTCGAGCGAGAAGCGCTGCCGTTGGGGATCAGCGGTGGCGCTGCGGTAGGTGCGGATGTCGCCGCCGCGGAAGCGGTAGATCGCCTGCTTGGGATCACCGATCAGCACCAGCGGCGCGTCCGCATCAAACAGGGCGGCGAACAGGCGCCACTGGATCGGGTCGGTGTCCTGGAACTCATCGATCAGGCAGCAGCTGAACTCCCGCTGGCGCCAGAGTTTCAAGCCTGCGAGCACCTCAGGCTCCAGCCGGTTTGGATCCACGCGCTCCAGCAGATCCCCGAAGCTCAGCTCATGGCGCCGGCTGCGCTGCTGCCAGGCCTGCTGCCGCAGCTGCTGCACCAGCTCCAGCATCAGCGTTTCGATGGGCTCGAAGCAGAGCTGTTCCGCGGCGCCGTGCAGGCCGCTGCTGGGGGCCTGGTCGGGGTCGGCCAGCACCTTGCGCAACTGGCTGGTGCTGAAGGCCTGAATCAGCTGGCGGTACTCACGGGCCGTGCTGGCCTGTGGGTTGTGGCTGAGTTGTTCCCCGGCGGCCGCAATCAGCTCAGGCAGCTGCTCGAGTTTGGTTTTGCCCAGGCGTCGTCCCGCCGGTGAGCTGTTGTCCTTGCCGCGGCAGAGCCGCTTGAGCGCCTCGGCGGTTTCGGCTCCGTGGCTGCTGAGCTGCTCGAGAAAGCGTGTTTCCAGGCTGTGCCATTGCGCTGCCGCCTCCGGCTGTGAGGCCTCGGCCGTGGGCAGCAGCATGTCGCGGTCGTCGTCCACCAGGCGGGCCAGCTCGAGCAGGGCCTCAGCGGTGAGATCGCTGTGGCTTTGCACCCAGGCCTGCCAGCGGGCGGTGGCCGGTGAGAGCCGGCTGCGGCGCCAGTCGTTCACCAGCTCCAGCAGCAGGGCCCCATTGCTCTCCTGCAGGCGCAGCTGGGGATCCAGCCCCAGCAGGGCGGCGTTGTCGCTGATCAGCCGCTGGATGAAGCCATGGATCGTGGTGATCGGCGCCAGATCGATGCGATCGATGGCCCGCAGCAGGTTCAGCAGGATCTTGAGGTTGTTGTCGGCGCTGCTCCAGCGCTCGATCAGCTCCGCGAGGGTGGCGTCGCTCAGCGGGGTGTCCTGACCGGCCAGGCGGTAGGCCAGGGCTGTGGCGGCTTCCTCCAGGCGCAGCCGAATCCGGCGCCGGATCTCGGCTGCAGCGGCGCGGGTGAAGGTCACCACCAGGATCTGATCGATCTGTCGTCCCTGTTCCCCCACCTCCCGCAGCACCCGATGGCTCAGGGCATAGGTTTTGCCGGTGCCGGCGCTCGCCTCCAGCACCAGGGTGCCCTGGGCGAGCGGGCCATTGAGATCGAGGGGGCTGATGGCGCTCATGGCCTGCTGCCTCCAGCGGCCAGGGCTTCGCTCAGGGGCAGCAGCAGCTGCTCGCTGAGCTCCCAGGCTTCGGGTTGCTGCAGCCAGATCTCCAGCGGCGGTGGCTCACCGCCCAGCAGCTGCAGCCAGGCCATGGGCCAGCTGGGCCCCTCGCGCCCTGGTGGATTGAGCTCCTGCAGCTGGCGCCAGCCCAGGCCGGGCAAAGCGTCCCCCAGGTCCGTGGCCTGCTGTTGGCGCTGACTCAGCAGCAGCCAGTTGAATTCAGGAATCCAGGCGATCGGCCGTTGCAGCCCCTGGCGGCGCCAGTGCTGCAGCTCCTCCAGCCGCTGCTGCGCTTCGCTGGCCTCCAGCGGCAGCAGGGTCCAGGCTTCGGCCCGTTCCTCGTCACGCCGTTTCACGGGCCCCACGAGCACGGTGTGGCGCGGCGCGCGGCTGTTGGCATCGAGGTGGTCGAGCCAGCCATCCAGCAGTCTTTTGGGGCGGAACTGGCTGCTGCTCTGCAGGATCAGGCTGTTGTCGGGGCTGCTCTGCTGCAGTTGCTCGCTCAGTTGCAGCAGGGCGCGGCTGCGCTGCAGGGTGGCGCCACTGGCCAGTTCGGCCGCAGGGCCAGGTGGCAGCTGGCCTCGCCGGGCCAGGGCCTGGCGCTGTTGCGGCCACTGCTGCGCCTCGAGCCGCTCAAGCCCCAGGCTCAGCAGGGTTTGCCCCAGGCTCCAGCGGCGCAGTCCGCTGGGATTGCTCTCTTCCGGATCCTCAGCGAGTTCAGCGCTTTGTTGGGCGCGGATGCCGTGGGCCTGCAGCAATGCCCGGGCTGGATCGCGACACCATTGCTGCAGCTCTTCGAGGGCGGCCGGGGCGATCGGCTCCAGGGGCCAGACCAGGTTCTGCGGCCAGGGGGCACCGGCGGCCTGTGCCGGCGGCAGCGGCGGCAACGGGCTGCAGTGCTGCAGCACCGCCTCGGTGATGGGCTCGCCGCTGGTGGTGCGGTAGCTGCGCTCCAGGCAGCGCAGCAGATCACTGAGTGGTGCGGCGGGGTTGCGCGCCTCGCCACTGCGGGGGTCGCAGGCGGTGAAGGTGGCAATCCACTGCTCGCTGCAGGCCTGCAGCGCCTCCAGCAGGATGGCCCGATCCTCCTGGCGGCGATCGCGATCACCCCGCCAGGGTTGCTGCAGCATCAGGTCGTAGCCGGGGCGCTGGTCGCGCCGCGGCAGCCGTTGTTCGTCCATGCCCAGCAGCACCAGCACCCGGTGCGGAATCGAGCGCATCGGCTCCAGCGCGCTGAGGGTGACCGCCCCGCTCACATGGCCATAGCGACCCTGCTCCTGGGCCTCGGCTTCCTCCAGCAAGCGCACCACGGCGTCGCGATCGAGGGCCATCGTTCCGGCGCCGGGATCACGCAAGGGGCTGAGCAGGTCGTAAAGCTCGGGTGATTGCCAACCCTCATCACCGCCGCTGCCGCTGAGCTGTTGCACCGCAGTGGCGATGGCTCGGTTCCAGGCGGCGGCGCTCTGGGGCTGCTCGAGGGCTTGGAGCTGCTCAAACAAGCGGCCGCAGGCCTCCTGCAAGGCGAGCACCACCGGCGCTGTGGCCAGGGCTGGATGGCAGGCGGCCAGGTTCTGCCATTCCCCGTCAGTGCTCTCTTCCAGTGGGTAGGGGTCGTGCAGTTGCAAGCCCAGCAGCAGCCGATCGAGGCCCCAGCGCCAGCTGTGCTGTCCATCAGCGGGATAGCCCCAGGTGCTGCGGTGCTGGCCATCGCGGCCCCAGCTGATGCCGCTGTGCTGCAGCAGCTCGCGCCATTGGGCCTGGCTCAAGCTGGTGAGCTCCAGGTGGTTGGCCACCTCCGGCAGCAGCAGCAGATCCAGCACCTCATCCCGGTTCAGCCGGCTGCCGCAGAGCTCCAGCAGCCGGAACACCAGATCAATGCGGGGATTGCGCTGGCGCAGGGTGCGATCGGTGACCCGCACCGGCAGATGGCGGCGGTCTGCCGGGCCGCCAGGCCGTTCAAACACCGAGAGCACCAGTGGGGTGAAGCGCGCCACATCGGAGGTCATCACCAGAATGTGCCGTGGTTCCAGGCTGGGGTCGGCCGCCATCAGGGCCAGCAGGGCGCGATGGGCCTCCTCCACCTGGCGCCGGTCGCCATGGCAGGCCAGCACCTGCAGGTTGATCTGCTCAGGCTCCAGCACCAGGGGTGGCTCCACCCCCGGCAAGCCTTCGCCCCGTTGGATGCCCAGCAGTAGATCGTGCTTCAGCCGTTGCAGCAGGCCCGCAGCGCTTGGGCAGGCCGCCGCCGGCAGTGGCTCGCGGGCAAAGCGCTCCTGCAGATCAGCGGCGATCAGCTCCAGCTGCCAATGGAAATCCCTCTGGGTGCGGCCCAGGCTGGCCAGCAGGGGATGGCCCTGATGCAGCAGCCTGTTTTCAAGCTCATCGAGCGCATCGTTGCTGGCCCCCTGCTGGGGCGGCAGCCCACCCCAGGGTTCCAGGCTGGGGCTGAGCTGGTAGAGCACCACGGGCACCCCTGCGGTGGCGGCGCGCTGGGCCAGCAATTGCCAGAGGCTGGGCGGCAGGCTGGAGAGTCCAAACACATGCAGCGGCTCAGCCTGTGTGCGCTGCGGTTTCCCTGCCTGCTCCAGGGCGTTCAGCAGCCGTTCAGCCGGGTGGGGCACTCCGCTGCTCTCCAGCCGTTGCTGCAGGGCCCGCATCAGGGCCGGCTGCCAGCACTCCTGGGGCGGCAGCGGAGCCCCCTGGGCATCGCAGTTCTGTCCTTGCAGCCAGCGTTGCACCATGCGCGGGCGGTAGAGCCCGTATTGATCGAGGGTGTCGCAGAGCTGCAGCAGAACCTGCAGGCGCATGCCATCGAGAAGGTCTGCCGCGGCTTCCTGTCGCTGCCAGAGCCGTTGCAGTGGCGCCCAGAGGGGATCGGCGGGCAGGGTGTTGAGCAGCTCAGCCAGCGGCCAGCGCAGTTGGGCCGGATCCCAGGGATCCAGTTGCCCGGGTTCGAGCTGCCCATCAAGCTCCAGCACCAGCCGGCGCAGATGGCGGCCACCAAAATCGAAATCCACCCCGGCGCAGATGCCCAGATGTTCGCTGATGGCCAGGGCCAGCCAGCGGCTCATGGCATTGGTGCTGATCAGCACCTGCTGGGGTTGCAGGGGGTTGCGCGGCCGCTGACGCTGCAGCTCAGCGGCCAGGGCCTTGGCCAGCTGTTCAATGCTGTTGCTGCTGATGAGCCGAAGCACGTCGCTGGACGCCGGTGGGATCTTCAGCTTCTTTCAAGGGAAATGGCGGGGCCGGAGCCACTGATCGCCAGGAACCCCTGACACACTGAAGGAACCAAGTTTCACGTATCCAGAGCGCCGTGCCCACCCACCTGCACTGGGGGGAGGATGGCGAGCTCCATCCTGAGGAGCTCGTGCATCTTCAAACCCTGCTGAGCCCCTGCCCCCGCGGGCAACACCTGGAATTCCAGGCCCTCGAGCGTGGCCTCAGAGTGAAGCCAGAGGATCCGGAACGGATGCGCTCGGTGCACTGAAGGAGCCCTTCAGCACGAACTCGAGCCGCAGCTTCATGAAATCAATGAAGGTGGCATCGGTGGACACCACAGCAGCAGCGGGGCGCGGCACAGCACCTGCTGCTGCCTTCACGTCAGGTGCATCGAGAAATGCGGGCTGGCGCACGAGCCAGAAATCAATTTCTTTGCCCTTCTCCTGGTAATCACGGGCGCGCTCCCGCAGCACCTCCTCGAGGGGCTCCTCCTCGGTGAGGAAGCGTTCGCTGGCAGCAACAAAGAAGTAGGTGCTCATCGGTTGGGCTGATTAGCGCCATTCACTGGGCCTGGATTCTGCAGCAACAGCCCCTCGCCGAATAGTGGATCTCGCCGTGGGGTGCTGATCAGCTGTTTCATCTGGCGCACCGCCTCCTGAAGCCCCACAGCCAGGGCTCTGGCCATGATCGTGTGGCCGATGTTCAGCTCCTCCATGCCGGGGATGGCGGCCACCGGTTCCACGTTCTGGTAGGTGAGGCCGTGGCCGGCATTCACCCGCAACCCCAGCTGGCGGGCCTGCTCGGTGCCTTCGATCAAGCGGGCCAGTTCGCGGGGCTGATCCGCCCAGCGGGCTTCCGCGTAACCGCCGGTGTGCAGCTCCACCCAGCGGGCGCCGCTGGCTGCGCAGGCTTCCAACTGGCGGGATTCCGCATCCACAAACAGGCTCACCGGGATTCCCGCCTGCTGCAGCTGCTGCACCTGGGCGCTGAGGCTGCCCAGCTGGCCGGCCACATCCAAACCGCCTTCGGTGGTCACCTCCTCGCGTTTTTCCGGCACCAGGGTCACCATGTCGGGGCCGATTCGCAGGGCGATCGCCACCATCTCGGCGGTGGCGGCCATCTCCAGGTTGAGGCGGCTGCGCACTGTGCTGCGCAGCAGCTCCACATCGCGATCCTGGATGTGGCGCCGGTCTTCACGCAGGTGCACCGTGATGCCATCGGCCCCGCCCAGCTCGGCCAGTAAGGCCAGGGTCACTGGGTCGGGCTCCACGGTGCGCCGGGCCTGGCGCACCGTGGCCGTGTGGTCGAGATTGACGCCGAGACTGGCCATCGCTGCTGCTGTCCAGCGCTTGACTCTAGAAACCCGCTCTGGTGGATAGGGTTCGGCCATGGCCCTCACCCCAGGCACTCCACTCAACGTTTCGCCCTCGCGCCCCAGTCGCGTGCAGAGCGATGTGGTGCCCTGGCTGGCCCCCCTGGCGATCCTGGTCACTGAAGACCTGGCTTTGCGGCTCTTTTTCAGCCGGGTGCATGTGAGCGGCCGTGAGCATTTGCCCCTCCAGGGTCCGCTGCTGCTGGCCCCCACCCACCGGGCTCGCTGGGATGCGCTGCTGCTGCCGATGGCGGCCGGCCGCCGCATCAGCGGGCGTGATTGCCGCTTCATGGTCACCACCACCGAGATGACGGGGTTGCAGGGCTGGTTCCTGCGGCGGCTGGGCTGCTTCTCCATTGATCAGAGCAAGCCGGGTACCGCCAGCCTGCGCTTTGCGCTCGATCAGTTAGAGCTGAATCAGCAGGTGGTGGTGTTCCCTGAAGGGCGCATCAACCGCGAAGGCGCACCGATCCGGGTGGCCCGGGGCTTGCCGCGGCTGGCCTCGTTGGCTCACACCAAGGGGTTGCCGCCTGTGGCGGTGGTGCCCATCGGCATCGCCTACAGCCATGCCGTACCCCGCTGGCGTGATCAGGCCGCTGTGCATTTCGGCGAACCTCTCTATTTGGAGGGCCATGGCAAGGCGGCTGCAGCCGCATTGGCTGATCGGCTCAAGGCGGCGATGCAATCAGCTGAGGAAGCGGCCCGGAGCAGCCTCAGCTGCTGAGTTCGCGCCCCCTAGAGTCGCCCGAACGACCCTGATCAGGGCCCATGCGCCGCTTTCTGCTCTCCGCCAGCCTGGCTCTGGCACTGGCACCCCTGCCTGCTCTGGCACAAGGTGGTGAGGCCCCTGCTGCCACTGTCAGCAGCACCGACACCTTCAACCTGAGTTCTGTGGACGCCCTGCTGGCGCAGGGTGATGCCGATGCCGCCAGCGGCAACCTCAGCGGCGCCATCGCTTCCTACGACAAGGCCCGCAACGCAGCCCGTTCGCTGCTGGCCTTCTACCGCGATCTCGGTGGTGCCTTCCGCGGCCTTGATGCCCGCATCCCCCGCGCCATGGATGCCAAGGGTCGCGAATCGATCGAGAAGCTCGCCAAGGCCAACCTGCGTCTGGCTGCGGCTTACCGCCGTCAGAGCCAGTCGGAAGTGGCTGTTCCCCTGCTGGTGGAAGTGGTCAAGTTGATGACCCCTGCCAGCGCGGATGGCCGTAAGGCTTACCAGCAGCTG
This sequence comes from Synechococcus sp., assembly GCA_035285765.1. Lineage (GTDB taxonomy): Bacteria > Cyanobacteriota > Cyanobacteriia > PCC-6307 > Cyanobiaceae > RCC307. The sequence continues at coordinate 12,671 of JAYKIT010000021.1, forward strand.
CTGGAGATCGGCTTTGTCTCGATCCCCTACAACGCCCCTGCATCGGGGAACTGAGCACCATGGTTCAAGCCGATGCCGTGATCGCCGCCATCCAGCAGGCCCTGCCGGATGCCCAGGTGCAGGTGGAAGACCTCACCGGCGGCGGTGATCACCTTCAGGTGAGTGTGGTGTCGGAAGGGTTCCGCGGGCTCAGCCGCATCAAGCAGCACCAGCTGATCTACAAAGCCCTCAAGGCGGATCTGGCCTCTGAAGCCATCCATGCCCTGGCTTTGAACACCACCTGCCCTCAATAACAGCCTTTCCAGCTTTTTCACTCCATGGATGCTCAGCTCAAAAGCCGCATTGAGGCCCTGATCGCCTCCAGTCCTGTCTTCATCTTCATGAAGGGCAGCAAGCTGATGCCCCAGTGCGGCTTCTCCAACAACGTTGTGCAGATTTTTAATTCGCTCGGCGTTCCTTTTGAAACCTTTGATGTGCTCTCTGATCCTGAGATCCGTCAGGGCATCAAGGAGTTCTCGGAGTGGCCCACCATTCCCCAGGTGTACCTGAAGGGCGAATTCCTTGGTGGATCCGACATCATGATCGAGCTCTACAACTCCGGCGAATTGCGCGAAACCGTGACCGTGGCCCTGGCCAGCTGAGGCTCCAATGATCCAGGTCACCCGCTCCTGCCCGGAGGCGTTGATTGCTGCTGAAGCCATCCGCAGTTGGCCCATCTGGTCGTGCGGGGTGAGCAGCTTCCCCTGGCATTACGACGAGCAGGAAACCTGCTTGCTGCTGGAGGGCGATGTCACCGTCACCCCCGAGGGTGGGGAGCCGGTTCGCTTTGGTGCTGGTGATCTGGTGTGTTTCAGCGCTGGTCTCAGCTGCACCTGGCAGGTGCATGAGCCTGTGCGTAAGCACTACCGCTTCGGCTGAGCTCAGCGCCGTTCCCGCTCGCTTTCAAACAGGGGGCGGGGATCACCATCGGGCCCAAAGAAGCTGGAGGGATCGAGCAACCATCGCTCGGTGACCTCCTCAAAGCGCCTCTGGCTCATGGGGTCGAGCTGCTGGCTGCGGCGCAGGGCATGGATGTAGCCATCGGCGTACAGCCTCAGCTCCGAAGGGCTGTGGTGCCGCGATGTGAGCTCCTGGCAGGCGTCACAGAGGCTCTGGAAATGGCGGATGGCGTCAGGATTCTGTAACGCGGTCATGGTGACAGCTGGTTAAGGCATCGCCTGCTACCGGCAGGGCGAAAGAATCCCCTTACGGTAGTCATTCCTCGCTTGCTTGGTGTGAGCTCCCCAGAGGCACTGAGCCCAGCTTGCATTCTGGTCGTAGAACCCCATCCCACCCTGAGGATGGTTCTGGCCCAGCGCCTGCGGCAGGATGGCCACCTGGCCGCCGCTGTGGGGTCCGCCCAGGATGCCCTTGAGCTCTGCCAGGAGCAGCAGCCGGATCTGCTGATCAGCGCTGAGCTGCTGGAAGACACCACGGCCCTGAAATTGGCCGCGCAGCTGCGCTGCGGGGTGCTGGTGCTCACGGCCCGCAATGGCGCAGAAGCGGTGGTGTCGTTGCTGGATGGCGGCGCTGAAGATGTGCTGCGCAAACCCTTTGGCCTCGATGAGCTGGCCGCCCGTTGCCGCAAGCTGCTGAGCCGCAGTGGCGGTTTGCAGGAGCAGGTCACGGTGGGGCCGCTGTCGGTGCATCTGCTGCTGCGCCAGGTGACCCTGCGCGATCAGCCGGTGGAGCTGAGCCCGCGGGAATTTGCCCTGCTTTGCGCTCTGCTGATGCCCCCGGGGCATGTGCGCAGCCGCCAGGAGTTGCTCACCATGGCCTGGCCCCCCTTCAGTGGCGGCCCCCGTTCGGTGGACACCCAGGTGCTCACCCTGCGCCGCAAGCTGGAGCAGGCCGGCCTGGGTGAGGGGGGCGGCATTGAAACCGTGCGCCAGCAGGGCTATCGCTTCAGCCTCGATAACTTGCCCGATCCGGCTTCAGTAGTGTCCGCCACTGAGGCGGATGGCACCCACCAGCAGCTCAGCAGCCAGCATCAGCGCGCTTGAAGCCGCCAGCAGCTGGTAGGTCCAGGGGGGAGTGAGGCGCTGCACACCACTGGTGTCGAGTCCGCTGTGGTGGCTGAAGCGCTGCAGGAAATCCTCGAAGTTCTGCACCCGCTGCGGCAGCAGGCGTGCTTCCTGGCCCGTGCGCACGTAATACACGCGCCCCCCCTGGCTGGTGGCCACGGGAACCAGGGCTTTCACCTGGCCCCAAGGCAGCTGCCAGCCCCGCTTGAGCACTGGCGCACACCAGGGGGCCGCTTGCACCCGAATGCCCTCGTGATCCAGCTCCACCCGCTCGCTCACCAGGGCCAGCACCAGCACCAGGCCCAGGGGCACCAGCAACAGCAGCCAGTTGCGCAGGCCAGCGGGTGCCAGCGCAGGCAGGGGCAGCACCAATGCCAGATACAGCAGCACCAGGGTGCTGCGGATTAATGGCGCCATCGGGTAGCAGTGGCGCGTTGCGGAGGGGCTGCCGCTGCTCATCGATCCTCAGGGGAGCCGGGTAGGGGTTCGATCACTTCACTGGGGCTGTAGGTGCCGCCAAACACCTCGGCTTCGCGGCCCTTCCAAAATTCACCCAGGCGCATCAGATCGGCATGGGCCTCCTCCACCCGGCGCATGTACTCCTCCGGGTCGAGCTGATCACGGCTTTCGCGCAGTTTGGCGAGCCGCAGCAGATGCCAGTTCCAGGGTTTGCCCAGCTGGCCTCTGGCTTCGAGGTAGGCCGCCAGTTCGGCTGAACTGGGCATGGGCTGGTCGCTCACCAGAGTGGTGCAGTGGCATCCAGCCTATGCAGCCGGCTCGGCGATCGAGGCTCGCTGCTTGGTTCGTGCCCTTGGATGCACGGCATCGCGGGTTAACCAATCGCGGGGAAGGAATCCACGGGATGGCCAACCACCTGTTGCTGAATGCGTGAGGCATCGAGGGAGGAGAGGGTGCCGTTGCCGGTGGTGTCAGCGGAGTAGGCGAGCACGATCAGGCTTGGATCAGATGAAAAGCTGCTGGCGTTGAGGTTGGGATCACTGGTGCCTGTGGGTGAGTCGGCTGCAGCTTCAGGGTGGATGAGTGCATCAAACCGGAAGAGCTCAAGGTTGTTGCCAGTGATGGGGCTTGTGGCTGAGAACCACAGCAATTAATCAGTGGACTAATTAACTGTGAAACCCCAATCGCTGGGTCAATCAGTGCTGGCGAGCAGCTGATCTGTTTTGAGCACGAAGCGATAAATGTTTAATCAGCGGTTCTATGCATGTTTCGGGTTGCACTCATCGATTGAGTCGTTCTTTCGATGCCGTTCGGGCTGGAGTTGTGGCTGAAATCACTTGTGTCGTGCGCTGGCGTTGATTCGTCTGTCTTGGCGCTGCCTGTGCACCTGGCGCCGCCGTGCTCAGTGGATGAACCGCGGCAGGCTGCTGCTTGGGCTCAATGCCATGTCTGTTGCCCTCATCAGTGCTCAGGCCAGCGTTGCGTGGCCATAAAAAAACCGCTTCCGATAGTAAGCGGTTCTTGGTTGGATGAAAGGTCCGTTTGAATCGGAGCGGCGGGATTTGAACCCACGACCCCCACTACCCCAAAGTGTGTAATTTCGCTTGAAATCCTCTGGTATTAAAGGGCCAGGCCACTAGCGAAAAAGAGTGTGGACTAATTGTGGACTACCTAGCCTGGTCTAGGTGACTTGGGCGCAGGTACGAAAGCTGGCGCGGGAGGCTGGTGCTGTATTTCCTGATCTTGTGGCGGCGCAGTGGGCTTTGGAGTCGGGATGGGAGATGACAGGAAGCAAGCAGCGAAGGCAGCTTTGTGCTGAACGGCCATATTTATTTCGGTCTTAACGAAGCGTGCGCTATTTCCTGCAACCCTTATCCACAGGTGATGCATGTCGTGCGACTAGATGCCGCTCCTTACCACCCGCACGTGATCTCGGTATTGAGCGCTCATCTGGTGAGCACAGGGCTACATGGCGGTGGACAGTTGCTCCTGAGTGCTCTGCGGGCTTTGAGGTCTCAAGTCTGATTCAGGTGATCTATGCCACTACGGCTCTCTTGAGAGCACCTTCCTGGGGCAAATTTCTTGTCCATTCTCTGGCCCTCCTGTGATCTGGTCTTGAGTGGGGCAGGAGTGGCCTGTGTTGTTTGGCTTCTTGTCCTTCTTTAGTTGTTTCTTGTTTGGGGGATATCGGGGGAAGATCTTTTCTTGTTAGTTCTTTTGTTTCTTATATGTCTGTCACTCCGTGACGGTTCAATGGTCCAGTGGTGACCTTTCAATGGGCAGATGTTGTGACAACAGGCAGCTCTTTCCACCCCTTCCAGTCGAAATGCCACCACTCGGTCGGGAAGGCCACGAAGCCCCGGCGTTCCATCGCTGCTCGAAGGCGCCGGGCGTTGCGTTGGGCTGTAGCTGGTGTCCCTTTGGCATTCACATGGGCCGCCTGGCTTCTGAGCCTTCAAGAACATTGCGAATAGATTTTCTTACTGCAAAGTCACCTGCAGACTGGGTGCTGGTCCTTTAATCACTCTTGTTCAAATCGTTGTAGTAATGAATAGAGTAAAAGTGAATTGATGCGGATATGGCTGTTGCTAAAATTGTCAGGACTATTGTCATCTCGTTGTTGTCAAAGTATCCCGCGATCTTCCATGTGGCATATCCCCAGGTGGCCGTCATTGCTGTTGCGAATAAATAGTTGATGATGGGGATATATATTATTACCGCGAATATAAAAAATGCAATTAACCCTGCTAGCCAGCTTTGTTTATAAATGCCATATCCAATGCCAATTACTGCAGCCTCGGTGGCGAACCAAGAGGCGGCTTGGCTGTTTAGAATCGCTTGAGAGGCGCCAGCGCGCGAATCATGAATAGACATCTTTGATAGCACGCAAAAGAAGATTCTATTCTAATAGTAAGTGAATATTATTTAGGTAAAGGATTTACGAATGCATCTGGGAGGTTATTCTGTTTCGCGAAGGGCCTCTAGTCAGTGAAAACACTACAAGAGAGAGGTGGTTTTATTGGCGTTAGATGTTCATATATCTGGTCTTGGCTGCGTTCGCTTCGGCAGAGGTATGACTGATAAAGCTTTCGAAAGCCTACAACTGCCATTGTTCCTTGGTGGCTCTGACTACTGATTTGATGGCTACGAAGGCGCGAATGATTAATCAGGGCCTCCTGAATAAGGCCAAACCAGTTGCGACGCAATGGATGTGAGCTATTTCTGGCTGTAAAATGTACGCAAATTGGGCCATTTTCGCCCAAAAGCCGCCCAGATTTTTCCACATGTATCGGCG